>NZ_JACARK010000001.1:0-8945 GCF_013386655.1 Pseudomonas sp. K5002
GCCGGTGAGTCCGGGCGTGGCTTTGCCGTGGTGGCCGACGAAGTGCGTGCGCTGGCCCATCGCACCCAGCAATCGACCCTGGAAATCGACCAGATGGTCACCGCGATGCGCAGTGGCTCCAGCGAGGCACTGACCTCAATGCAATCGAGCACCCAGCGGGCCAGCGAAACCTTGATCCTGGCCGAAGGCGCCGGTGGAGCCTTGAGCCAGATCACCGACTCCATCGACCAGATTCACCAGCGCAACCTGGTCATCGCCAGCGCCGCCGAGGAGCAGGCGCAGGTGGCCAAGGAAGTGGATCGCAACATCGTCAATATTCGTGACCTGTCTGCGCAGTCGTCTTCGGGAGCGGGGCAGATCAACGGGTCGAGCCAAGAGCTGGCGCGCTTGGCCGTGTCGCTCAATGAGGCGGTGGCGCGGTTTCAGCTGTAACCGGGTCTAGTCGTGCCACGGATGGCACCAGCTCCAGGATCCGGTCACGACCCCCTTCGGCCACCAGGTACGTTCCCTTCGTCGTACGCACAATCGACTGTGGCGCCTTCAGGAAAGACAGAATCGTCTGCTGGCGTCCTTGCTTGTCGATCAACAACAAACGCGCGCGGTGGGTGGAATCCTCGTTGATCCATAACCCGCGTTCATCGCACATCAGGAAGGTGGGTTTGTTCAATTGGCTCAGTACCACTGGATCGCTACCGTCCTCGGTTAATTCGCGGACCACACCCTTCTTCTTTTCCGTGTAGAGCATGCGCCCATCGGTACAGCGAACGATCGACTCGCCTTCGCTGAGTTGGTCACGCACGACGCTCAAGGTCTTGTCGCTCCAGCGATAGCGCAGTATGCGGGCAGCTACCTTGCGGTCTTCGATGGCGTAAAGGAACTCGCCGTCGTCCCACAGCCCTTGCACGCTGTCGCCCTTGAACAGCTCGGTAACGACGCCGTCCTTGAGGAAACTGACCGGCGCGCCGTCCACTTCCTGGCTGAATACCCAACCGCCTTGAGTGGCGACCATCCCATCCGGTTTGGATAAATTTCCTACCACCTGTTCGCGTTTTCCGTCGGGCAAGATGCGCACGATACTGCCAAGGCTGTTGCTCAATTCCTGGCTGACCATCAGCGAACCGTCAAGCATTGGCATCAGCGACGCAGCCTTTTCCACATTGCGGTGGATCACTTGCACACTCCAGTTATTGGCAGCGCTGACCGGATAGAAACTTTGCCAGGCGAAGAAGCCCAGGGTGGCAAGGCAGAGCAACCCCAGTAGCCACAGACCCAGAAGAAGCGCGCGATAGAGAGGCGCTGGGTTGGAAGTCCTTTTTATTGTGTTATCCATTGAGTGCGCTGCCGGTAGGTAGTCGTGAATAGAAAAGATCTGAATATAAATTAATTGTCGTGGTCACCTGCAAGAGGGCTGCATATCGTGCCCCACCTGAAACGTCTCTGGGAATCACCTGATCCCTCTGGCAAGCCACTGGCGGTATAGCTTACGGGCGACTTCCATTCGCGCGATAAGGATAACCAGCCAGATCATCCCGCCCATCGAGAGCAAGGCGAACCACAGCAGGAGCCCGCGCTGTTCGCTCAAACCGTCGCGCACGTATTTACTGTAGTTTTTATCGATAAAAAATGAGCAGATGACGTCGAGCTTTTCTTCTGGCAGACCGGGAAGGATGAAGGCTTGCAGAGACCCTGATGACCGACATTGCTCAACAGTGAGCCTTGCGTCGGACCATATCCCGAACTTCACGTTTTCTTCGGAGAGGTAGAATGATGGCGACTCCGGAGAGTTTTTCAGTGACACCATCAAATACCCGGATTCAATCAAAGGTGGAGTGATCGCTACGCCTGCCAGCAGCACGATGGCCAACAAGAAACAGCAATTGGTCCTCCACTGCGCGAACCTTCTGGTGATGAAGCTCAAGGCAGTGAAGTCGCTCCAGTCAATGTAGCGCTTCACTCGACCGAAATCGCGTGGGGTGAATCCATTGTTGTACATCCACTCTTCAGCCGAGTCTGCATCCTGCAAGGTGTTTGCAGGAATGTTGAACTCATAGCGGTAGTACTCCAGCTCACGGAGGTCCTTGCGCATGCGTTCGAAACGTTCGGTTTCGAAGTGCGGCTGCCCACCAAAAAAACGCCAAATCCAGTCGCGCAGAAACAACAGAGAGCCGGAGCGTCGGTAGATGAAACAAAGCAGCCACACAACGGCGAGTAGAGTAACGATGCCGCTGAATGCAGGGAAATTTTCAACATACCAAGTCAGCGGTGTGCTTTTGGAGATTGGGGCGGTCATGGCTTAATCCTTAGTCATAACGAGTCGAACGCGCGATTCTAGGCAAACTGGGCAGAGGTGTCTTTGCTTCAGGAAAAACAGGAAGAAGCTGACTTGCACGTAGGAAGCCGGACAGCATCAAGAGGTCATTGAACTGAAACGCTTATACGGTGTGCAGATTCACGTAGACCTGCTGATCAAGGGTTTTGACGGTGCCAGCGAGCGTGTGAAGCTTGATGCCAGTTTTGCGACAATTGACGCCCTAATACCCGAGACCTATGATCAAGCCCAGCTCACTGAGCTGTTAGCAGAGGCAGGATTTTTGTATACGGCAGATACCGGAAAAACCCAGCCTGTTGCTGGGTTTTTTGCATCTGAGCGTTTTTCTCCCGCGACTACCCAACGGCCCACTCGATGATCATCAACTTCGACCTCAACGACCTCCAGGCCTTCCGCGCCGTCGTAGACAAGGGCAGTTTCCGTGCGGCGGCCGAAGCCATCCGTATCTCCCAGCCGGCCCTCAGCCGGCGTATCGAGAAGCTCGAATCCGCCCTCGACGTCAAACTCTTCGAACGCACCACGCGCCGGGTCAGCCTGACCATGGTCGGCCGCGCGTTCCTGCCGCAAGTCGAGCGCATGCTCGATGACCTGGACATCGCCCTGATGGGCATCAGCAACGTCGCCTCGACCCGCATGGGCAATGTCACCATCGCCTGTGTGCCCTCCACCGCGTACTACTTCATGCCCCACGTGATCTCCGAATTCCACAAACTCTATCCGAAGATTCGCCTGCGGGTCTTGGACGCCAGTGCGGGCGAGGTGTGTGCGGCAGTGGAAAGTGGCGAGGCGGATTTCGGCGTGAGTTTCAGCGGCAGCCTGGCAGACGGGGTGGAGTTCGAGCTGTTGTTGCAGGAGCGTTATGTACTGGCCTGTCGCCGGGAGCACCCGCTGGCGGACCGCGCCAGTGTGACGTGGGCCGAGGCGTACGAGTACGACTACATCACCGTGGACAAGACCTCAGGCAACCGCTTCCTGCTGGACCAGGCCCTGCGCGGCGTGCGGGTGAAGAAACCAAGCATCTGCGAAACCCATCACGTGACGACCATGATCGGGCTGGTGGAGGCGGGGCTTGGGGTGGCGATGGTGCCGTCGATTGCGATGCCGGGCGGCGAACATCCGATTCTGACGAGCGTGCCGCTGGTGGAGCCGGAGGTGGTGCGCAACGTGGGGTTGATCAAGCGCCGCGGGCGTACGTTGACGCCGGCGGCACTGGAACTGGAGCGGTTGACGCGGGAGATGCCGTTCCGGTCAGTGTGAGACCGAATCCAGGCCGGTGGATTGCACCACCGGTTGCGCCTGGGGCGAGGCGAGGAATTGCAGGAGCTTTTTCGCCTGCGCCGGGTGCTGCGCATTTACCGGAATGCCGGCGGCAAAACGGGTGACGGACTGCACGTCTTCGGGGATCTTTCCGACGTAGGTCACGCCTGGAATCGGCAGCAGTTCGGACACCTGTTGCAAGCCCACTTCGTAATCACCCTTGGCCACCTGTGAGGCCACCGGGATGCGTTCGATCATGGTGCCCTTGGACGGCATGCCGAGCTTCTTGAACAGTTCCTTTTCGACGTAGACGCCGCTGGCGCTGTCCGAGTACGCGACGGATTTGGCGTTGGTCAGTACCGTCTTCAGTTCGGCATCGGTGGCAATCGAGGGCTTGGCCGCGCCTTCCTTGACCACCAGGCCGATGCGCGAGTCCGCCAGTTCAACCCGGGACGCCTTGTCGACCTTGCCTTGCTTGATCAGCTCATCCAGTGCGTAGCCGACCATGATCACCACGTCGGCGTGTTCGCCACGGGCCAGGCGGTTGGGAATCGCTTCCGGCGCCTTGCCCATCGACGGGCCGAGGATGGTGTCGAGGGTGTCGCCGCTCTGGGTGGCGTATTGCGCACCCAGCACCTTGTAGGCAGCGGTGAAGCCGCCGGAGGTCATGACTTTCAGCTCTTCGGCGTGGGCGACCATCGCCAGGGAACCGATCGCCAGTGCCGCCAGTGTTTTCAGCATGGGGTTCATCAGTGCGACTCCTCAGGCAACTTGCAGACGGGCGCTGGCGCGGCGATACAGCGCGAACGTCGCGCACAGGGCGCACAGCGCGGCGAACATCAGCCAGTAGGCGGGCGATGCCTTGTCGCCCGTCTCGTGGATGAACCAGGTGGAAATCGCCGGGGTAAAACCGCCGAAGATCGCGGTCGCCAGGCTATAGGCCAGGGAGAAGCCGGCCACACGCACTTCCACCGGCATGATCTCGGTCAGGGCCGGGATCATGGCACCGTTGTACATGCCGTAGAGGAAGGAGAACCACAGCAGGGTTTCCAGCATGTGCGCGAAGCTTGGCGCATTGACCACGTAGGAAAGTGCCGGATAAGCGGTCAGCACGGTCAAAGCAGTCATGGCGATCAGCACCGGCTTGCGGCCAAAACGGTCACTGAGGGTGCCACCGATGGGCAGCCAGATGAAGTTCGACACGGCCACCAGCAGGGTCACCAGCAGGGCGTCGGCGGTGGTCAGGTTGAGTACGGTTTTGCCGAAGGTGGGTGCGTACACGGTGATCAGGTAGAAGGCCGTGGTGGTCATCGCCACCATCATCATGCCGCCGATCACGATGGTCCAGTTCTTCACCAGGGTGGCCAGCACTTCGCGCATGGTCGGGCGATGCTTGCGGTTGGCGAACTCTTCGGTTTCCTGCAGGTTGCGGCGCAGGACGAAGATGAACGGGATGATCACGCAGCCGATGGCGAACGGAATGCGCCAGCCCCAATCGGCAACCACGGCTGGTTCCATCCACTGGTTCAGGCCATAACCCAGGGCGGCCGCGACCACGATGGAGATCTGCTGGCTACCCGATTGCCAACTGGTATAGAAACCCTTGCGGCCCGGGGTGGCCATTTCGGCCAGGTACACCGACACGCCGCCCAGTTCGGCACCGGCCGAGAAACCTTGCAACAGCCGGCCCATCAGCACCAGCAGCGGTGCCCACAAACCAATGGTGTGATAGCCGGGCACCAGCACGATCAGCAGGGTGCCACTGGCCATGATCGCCAGGGTCACGATCAAGCCTTTGCGACGGCCCACATCATCGATGTACGCGCCGAGGATGATAGCCCCCAGCGGACGCATCAAAAAGCCCGCGCCGAACACGGCGAAGGTCATCATTAATGACGCAAATTCATTAGCGGCAGGGAAGAAGGCGGCGGCGATATAGGTGGCATAGAAACCGAACAGAAAGAAGTCGAACTGTTCGAGAAAGTTGCCGGAGGTGACGCGAAAGACCGCGCCGACTTTGGAGCGGGCAGAGTCAGGCCGTGA
Source organism: Pseudomonas sp. K5002 (assembly GCF_013386655.1). Taxonomy (NCBI): domain Bacteria; kingdom Pseudomonadati; phylum Pseudomonadota; class Gammaproteobacteria; order Pseudomonadales; family Pseudomonadaceae; genus Pseudomonas; species Pseudomonas sp. K5002. The sequence continues at coordinate 5,630 of NZ_JACARK010000001.1, forward strand.
AGGGTTTTGCATTTTCTTGTGTCTCCAGCGTTCTTTTTAAAGTGCTTGTTTCGCTTAAGACCGCGGATAGTGGCTGACACATTTGGAAATGATAAGTGAGTTGTTTACATGTATTGATGCGTCGTGGTTATCAATTGCCGGATGCACACAAAACCGCTCCCTCATCTATGCTTGCCCAGTGTGTCCAATTCTTACGGATGGGAGGTGGGTATGAGCAACGAACAGAAGCAGCGCGAAGAGTTGGAGCAGGAGCGGGCGAGGAAGCTTCGCGAGGAAGAAAAGCCGCAGACCTGGAAGCATCCGGACGATGGCACGGAACTGTCCGAGCGTGACCAGGAGCGCCCGCTCAAGCCTTGAGTCCTTGTTTCCTGTAGGAGCGAGCTTGCTCGCGAAAAACCTGAGGGCGACGCGGGGCACCTGATTTCCCGCGTTATCGTTAACGACCTTCGCGAGCAAGCTCGCTCCTACAGTGTTTCTTCAGTTTTGAATCGGCGTACACAACTCCACCAGCGTCCCATCCGGGCACCGCACATACGACACCACCTGCCCCCAAGGCTTGGTGCTCGGCGCAGCAAGTTCTGTCGCACCCTCGGCCAGCGCTCTGGCATGAGCCTTTGACACATCCTCGGTAACAAACCCCAACTCCATCCCCAGCGGTTGCTGTGAAGCATGCGCCTCCACATGCCCGCCCTTGAAGTTCATCTCGCCCAACTCATGCGCTGCAAAAGAGAGGGTGGTATCACCGGTATCCAACTCGCCATAGGCCCCCGATTCATGCAGGAAACGGCGACTGAAGCCGAAGGCTTTTTCGAAGAATTGCAGGGATGCAGCGACGTCCGGGACGTAGACGATGGTGTAGGCAAATTTCATGGTTCAGCGGTCCTTGCTGGAGAAAGGGCTCATTAGAGTCAGCGTCGTGCATACCGTCAACGGGAAACTATTTGACATATTTGATTTGTGATCACATATTGGAGCCATAAGAACGACAACACAGGTTTTGACTCATGACAGATGGCCCGCTACTCCTTCCCACCTTGCGCCAGGTGTCCCGCGATACCTTGCAAGACCAGGTCTATCGCCAGATCCGCGAAGCCTTGATGAGTGGTCGTTTCCAGCCCGGCCAGAAACTCACCATCCGCGGCCTCGCCGAAGCCCTCGGCTCCAGCCCCATGCCAGTGCGCGAAGCCCTCCAGCGCCTCAGCGCCGAAAACGCCTTTGAAGTCACCGAAACCTCCCGTCTGCGGGTCCGCATGATGACGGTCGAACGCCTGCGCGAGATTCGCGATGCGCGGGTCGCCCTGGAAGGTTTGCTGGCAGAAAAAGCCGTGCTGCTCTTGGAAAAAGCCGACCTCGACGAAATTTCCGACCTCTGCCAACAGATGCAACAGGCCGCCGACGAAGTCGACGTTTCCCGCTACCTGTGGACCAACTTCGCCTTTCACCGTCGGATCTATGCCGTCGCCCAGGCCGAATTGACCATGGCCGCCGTGGAAAACTTCTGGCTGCACATGGGCCCGTGTTTTGCCCTGGTCGCCCCCGATAAAGCTCACTTGCAACGCTCGATGGAGGCGCATACGCGCATCGTCGAAGCCCTGGCCGCCCGCGATGGCGCCGGTGCCCGCGCGGCCGTGACCGATGACATCATGCAGGCCGCCGATTCCCTGGCGCGCCTGCTCGTCAAGAACGACCGTTCGCGGTCGTCTGTTTCAGGAGGTAAACGTGCATGAGTGTCCTACAGCGGCTGCAGCCTTATCCTGGGTTACGTGTGTTGATTTCCGGCGGGGCTGCCGGCATCGGTGAAGTGTTGGCGGCGGCCTATCTGGAGGCGGGTGCCAAGGTGCATGTGTGTGATGTCAGCGAAGCGGCCCTGGCGGCGTTTCGCGACAAGTACCCGGGCACTGTCGCCACCCGTGCCGACGTGAGCGATGCCGCGCAGATCGAGGCGGTGTTCCAGGTGCAGCGCGAGCAATTCGGCGGGCTGGATGTGCTGGTCAACAACGCCGGGATTGCCGGGCCCACCGGCGGCATCGACGCCATCAGCGATGCCGAGTGGCAAGCCACGATCAATATCAACCTGACGGCGCAATACCGCTTTGCCCACCACGCGGTGCCGATGCTCAAGGAATCGTCCCACGGCCATCTGCTGCATATCGCCTCGGTCGCCGGGCGCCTCGGCTACGCCTGGCGCACGCCGTATGCGGCGACCAAATGGGCCATCGTCGGCCTGATGAAATCCCTGGCCTCGGAGCTGGGTGAAAGCGACATCCGCGTCAACGCCTTGCTGCCCGGCATCGTTGAAGGCCCGCGCATGGACGGCGTGATCCGCGCCCGTGCCGAACAGGTCGGTGTGCCGGAAGCCGAGATGCGCCAGGAATACCTGAACAAGATCTCCCTCAAGCGCATGGTCACCGCCGAAGACGTCGCGGCCATGGCCTTGTTTCTCTGCTCGCCTGCTGCCCGCAATGTCACCGGCCAGGCGATCAGTGTCGACGGTAACGTCGAGTACCTGTAGGCCGCGTCAGCGTTAAGCCAGGGAAGAACACACAAGTTACACCCGGGATTTTTTTCATAAGAATAAAAGTCGGAGAATCGTCATGTCCAAAAATCGTCCTGTGATCATCACCTGCGCCGTCACCGGTGCCATCCATACGCCGTCGATGTCGCCGCATTTGCCGATCACCGCGCAGGAAATTGCCGACGCCGCCATCGGTGCCGCCGAAGCCGGCGCCGCCATTGTCCACCTGCATGCCCGTGATCCCATCGATGGCCGTCCCAGCCAGGACCCCGCGCTGTTCGCCGAATTCCTGCCGCACATCAAGGCCGCCAGCGACGTGGTGATCAATATCACCACCGGCGGCGCACCGACCATGGGCGTCGAAGAACGCCTGCAACCGGTGATGCAGTTCAAGCCGGAACTGGCCTCGCTGAACATGGGCTCGATGAACTTCGGCCTGTACGAAATGCTCAACCGCTTCACCGAGTTCAAGCATGACTGGGAGCGTCCGTACCTGGAAGAAAGCGACGACCGGATCTTTCGCAATACCTTCCGCGACATTACCCACATCCTCAATTCCTGCGCCGAGAACCGCACCCGTTTTGAAATCGAGTGCTACGACATCGGCCACCTGTACACCGCCGCCCATTTCCTGGAGCGCGGCCTGCTGAAACCACCGTTGTTTATCCAGTCGGTATTCGGTTTGCGCGGTGGCATCGGCGGGCACCCGGAAGACCTGGCCCATATGCGCCGCACCGCCGACCGCCTGTTTGGCGACGACTACGTGTGGTCGATCCTCGGCGCCGGCCGTGGGCAGATTCC
>NZ_JACARK010000010.1:0-10985 GCF_013386655.1 Pseudomonas sp. K5002
CATTTGGCGAATTCTTCCTGCTCCACGGCGCTGCCGTCGCCCGAACCGAGGGACAGTAGCCAGGCAATGGCCGCGTCGAGCACCCGCGCCGACACCGGCTTGGAACTGACCGGGCTCACAGCGGCTCGCCATACAGGGCGATGTAGCACTGGCGGATACCCTGGGCCAGGTATTGCCGCACCCGCGGCACGGAAACCCCCAGGCGCTGGGCGATTTCGGCGTGGCCCATGCCGTCGAGGCGGTTGTAGAGGAAGGCCGCGCGGGCCTTGCTCGAGAGTTTGCCCAGCAGGCGGTCGATGGCCTTGAGGTCTTCGAGGATCAGTTGCTGTTCTTCCGGGGACGGGTGCTCGCTTTCCGGGATCAGCATCAGTTCGGTGAGGTAAGCCTGTTCCAGCGCGGCGCGGCGGAAATAATCGAACAGCAGGCCCTTGGCGATGGCCACCAGGAACGCCCGCGGCTCGCGGGGTTCACGCAGTTCTTCACGGCCCAGCAGGCGCATGAAGGTGTCCTGGCTGAGGTCTTCGGCGCGGCTGGGGCAGGCCACGTTGCGTCGCAGCCACGCCAACAGCCAGCTGCGATGGTCGCGGTACAACGCGCCAACAAGCTCACTGTGGGGACTTTGGATTGACGACAAGGCGACACCGATCGGAAAGTTTAAACTAACGAGAATTATTCGCGATTGTGGCAGAGGTGTAAGGCGGGTGCAATTGGCGTTGGTCGGGCGGCGGCGTAATGCTATCTATCATGGTGATGCCGCTTACTGTGGCGAGGGACCTTGCTCCCGCTCGGCTGCGCAGCAGTCGTAATCCAGGCAGTGCATTTATTCAGTTGGAAATGGGTTGGCTGATTTGGGGGCGCTTCGCACCCCAGCGGGAGCAAGCTCCCTCGCCACCATTAGAATGAGGGCGCCTGCTTGCGGCGTTTCCATTGGCCCAGGCGCTGTTGTAACGCGTGCGGGCTGTCGATCTGCTGCTGCCGTGCGCGGCTGAACAAAATCAGCATCAGTTCCGCCGTTGCCAGCGCATCCGCACTGGCATGGTGACGCTCGCCCACTTGCAGCTTGAAATGCGTGATCCAGTCATCCAGCCCGGCTTCGCGGATGTTGGCGTCGGGGCACAGCAGCGGGGCGATGTCGGCCACGTCCAGGAACGGGTGGTTCAAGCGATAGCCCAGGCTGTCCTTGAGTGCCCGGCACAGCATGTGTTGATCGAAGGGCGCATGAAACGCCAGCAGCGGGCTGTCGCCGACAAACTCCATGAAGTCCATCAGCGCTTCTGCCGGGTCACTGCCCGCTGCAATGGCGCTGGGCCCCAGGCCATGGATCAGCACGCTGGGGCTGAGCTTGGTCTCGGCCCGGTGCAGGGTGCGCTCGAATAATTGCGAGAAGTCCACTGCGCCGTCCTCGATCACCACGGCGCCAATCGAAAGCACCTGGTCACGATTGAGGTTCAGGCCGCTGGTTTCCAGGTCCACCACCACCCAGCGCTGGGCCCGCAGCGATCCGTCCCCCAGCTCCCCAGGTGTGGGCAATTGCTCGACGCGCCGTTGTTGCGCCGCATCCAGGCCAGGTTTGGGTTTGCGCAACCAGCCAAACCAGCTCACAGCTGATACCGCAACGTCAGGCTGCCTTGCAGGCGTTGGGCCTGGCGCAGGGATTCGCGCAGGATGCGCCGGTCGAGGTGGTTGAGGCTGTCGGGATCGACGCGGTTGGAGTAGGGCAGGTTCTCGCGGGTTTGCAGTTGGTGTTGTTGCATGCGAGTTTGCTGGATGAAGTGATAGGCCTCTTCATAGGCGGCGCCATCAAGGCGTTCGATGACTTCCCTGGCCACCAGTTGGCGCAAGCGCTCCAGGGTGTTGATGGCGCTGATGCCGTTGGCCAATGCCAGCAGACGGGCGCCGTCGACAAATGGCGTGAGGCCTTGCACCTTGAGGTCAAGGGTTGCCTTGTCGGCGCCTTTGCGCGTCAACACAAAATCCCGGAAGCGCCCTACCGGCGGGCGCTGGCGCAACGCGTTCTCGGCCAGCATGCGCTGGAACAAACGGTTGTCTGCCACCTGGTCGAGAATGCCCTGGCGCAGTTGCTCGCACCCTTGCTCATCGCCCCACACCACCCGCAAATCAAAATAGATGCTCGAACCCAGCAGATTCTCCGGCGTCGCCTCACGGATAAACCCGGCAAAGCGCCGCGCCCATTCCGCCCGGGACAGGCACAGCTCCGGGTTGCCGGCCATGATATTGCCCTTGCACAGGCTGAAGCCGCACAGCGCCAGGCTCTGGTTGATCTGTTGTGCCAGCGGCAGCAGGCGCCCGCGAATCTCGGCGGCTTCGGCGGCGTCCCGGGCTTCGAACAGGATGCCGTTGTCCTGGTCGGTATACAGCGTCTGCTCGCGGCGGCCCTCGCTGCCGAAACACAGCCAGCTGAATGGCACGCCCGGGTCGCCCTTGTCGGCCAGGGTCAACTCGATGACACGGCACACCGTGTGATCGTTGAGCAAGGTGATGATGTGGGTGATCTGCGTAGACGACGCGCCGTGGGCGAGCATGCGCTCCACCAACTGGCCGATCTCGCCGCGAATCGCCACCAGGTTTTCGACCCTGGGTGCATTGCGGATGGTGCGCGCCAGGTGCACCAGGTCCACCCGCTGCAGGGAAAACAGGTCACGCTCGGACACCACGCCACACAGGCGCTGATCCTTGACCAGGCACACGTGGGCGATATGCCGCTCGGTCATCGCAATCGCCGCGTCGAAGGCGCTGTGGTCCGGCGTGAGGAAAAACGGCGCCTGGGTCATATGGCGCTCGATGCCCTGGTTGAAATCACTGGTGCCGTCGGCCACCACCTGGCGCAGGTCCCGCAGGGTGAAAATCCCCAGGGGCGCCTTGTGTTCATCGACGATCACAATGCTGCCCACTTGCTGCTCGTGCATTTGCGTGACCGCTTCACGCAGCGGCGTCAGCGGGCTGCAGGTGACCGGGTGGCGCATGGCCAATTCACCCAGGCGGGTGTTCAGCGAATATTGGGTGCCGAGGGTTTCCACGGCCTTTTGCTGGACTTGCTGGTTGACCTGGTCCAGCAAGCTGCTCACGCCGCGCAAGGCAAAGTCGCGAAACGCGCTGGAAAGGGCGAACAGCTTGATAAAGGCCGGCTTGTTCAGTTGCAGGCAGAAGGTGTCTTCGGCGGCTTTGTGCTCGGTACGGGTGGCCCGCTCCCCCAGCAGCGCCGCCAGCGGAAAACATTCACCGGTGGTGATTTCAAAGGTGGTTTCTGTCGAGTCCGGCCGCTCGCCGACTACGCGCCCCTGCTTGACGATATAGAAGTGTTCCACCGGCCCGCCCGAGGGCTTGAGGATGCTCTCGCCGGGGCCGTAGAAGCGCAATTGACACTGCTCTACCAGAAATCCCAGGTGGGCGTTTTCCATTTGGTTGAACGGCGGGAAGCGTTGCAGGAATTGCAGGGTGCCGTGGATGTTCTGCAACACAGCGTTTTTCCCCGCTTGTGTGAAAGCATCAGCTTTACTCATACCTATGACCGCAGTTTTTTTGTCGTTATCGTGCCCCATGGTCGACTCCTGCGCTGCGGGTGCCCATTGGACGTAAGTCTAGGTAGCGTTATGCCTTCCACGACTAGGGAAAAACCTTACATGAATATCGTCCAAACCCCGTAGAACGCCCACTAGGCAAACTTTCCGACGAAGTGCACATTGTTCGCCCTTCCGGCGATGTCTGACTTCTGTGCTGGGAGATTGAATAGAACTGCCGAGAAACGTATGTCCGACCACGATATTTTGAGTGATGCCGAGCGCGAGGCCCTGAGTGCTGTTATGCAGGAGCCGGATTTGCCGCCACAACGGGTTTTGATCGTGGATGACGACAAGGACGCGCGCGAACTGTTGGCAGAAATTCTTGGCCTGGACGGCATTCGTTGCATGACCGCCGACAGCGGCGAGGCTGCATGGGACTTGTTGAGTTCCAGCAGCTCCATCGGCTTGCTGATCACCGACCTGCGCATGACGCCGAGCAACGGGCTGCAATTGATTCGCCAGGTGCGCGAATCCACCCGGGCGGCGCTGCCGATCATCATCATGTCGGGTGACGCCGAAGCGCCGGATGTGATTGATGCGATGCACTTGAGCGTGGTGGACTTTTTGCTCAAGCCGATTGATAGCGTGAAGCTGGCGAAGATGGTGAAGCGGGAGTTGGGGATGGCGTCCTAGACGGTGCCATTGGTCTGATTTCGCGAAGAACTGTCAATTCTGACAGTAGGAAAGTATCGAACTTCGCATGTTTACTGATTAGGAGGGGGTGGGTCGCAGGCCTGCACCTAATCAATTTGTGGACAGGAGTTCATCATGAGTACTGAAAAATTCAATATCGATGAGAAAGAACTGCACAAGGCCAAGACTTTAAGCAGTGGTGATGCTCGTATTGAAGTTTCGCGAGATGGCACCTTGAGTCATGTATTTGTGCCTACAGACGTCTTTGGCTATCTCTCCTGGAGCGCTTTGGACGGTGCAGTTGAGAGTGTTCGTATCTACTACGGAAGCGACTTGAAAGCCGGGCCGCATCATCGGAAAGCTCCACTTCTTAATGTCACCTACCGCGATGCCGACGGCCATTCATACCATCAGCCTGTGCTGGGTGACCTCACTGTGCTGGTCGATCGTCCGGAGTCCGGTACTACCTTCAAGCACATCGGGAAACTTACAAACGTAACGTTTGAATCGGACGGAGGAACGGTCACGCTTAATGGGAACTACACCGTTGAGTCCGATTGACATCCCAAACAAAAAAGCCCTGATCGATAGGTCAGGGCTTTTTCGTTTCTAGCGCTTACTCACAGACCATTCTTGGCCTTGAACTCCCGACGCCGACGGTGCAACACCGGCTCGGTATAGCCGTTCGGCTGCTTGGTCCCCTCAATCACCAACTCCACCGCTGCCTGGAACGCGATGTTGCTGTCGAAATCCGGAGCCAGCGGGCGGTACAGCGCATCCCCGGCGTTCTGACGGTCCACCACCGGCGCCATGCGCTTGAGGCTTTCCATCACCTGGGCTTCATTGACGATGCCGTGGCGCAACCAGTTGGCAATGTGCTGGCTGGAGATACGCAGGGTGGCGCGGTCTTCCATCAGGCCGACGTCGTTGATGTCCGGGACTTTCGAGCAACCCACGCCCTGGTCGATCCAGCGCACCACGTAACCGAGGATGCCCTGGGCGTTGTTGTCCAGCTCGTTGCGGATTTCTTCCTCGGACCAATCGGTATTCTGGGCCAGGGGAATGGTCAGGATATCGTCTACCGAAGCACGTTCGCGCTTGGCCAGTTCGGCCTGGCGGGCGAACACGTCAACCTTGTGGTAGTGCAGCGCATGCAGCGCAGCCGCCGTCGGCGAAGGAACCCACGCCGTGTTGGCGCCGGCCAGCGGGTGAGCAATCTTCTGCTCCAGCATGGCGGCCATCAGGTCGGGCATCGCCCACATGCCTTTACCGATTTGTGCGCGGCCTTGCAGGCCGGTGCTCAAGCCGATGTCCACGTTCCAGTTTTCGTAGGCGCCGATCCACTTCTCAGCCTTCATGGCGGCCTTGCGCACCATCGCGCCGGCTTCCATGGAGGTGTGGATCTCGTCGCCGGTACGGTCGAGGAAGCCGGTGTTGATAAACACCACGCGCTCGCTGGCGGCCTTGATGCAGGCCTTGAGGTTGACCGTGGTACGGCGCTCCTCGTCCATGATCCCGACTTTGAGGGTGTTGCGCGGCAGCTTCAGCACGTCTTCGATGCGACCGAACAGCTCGTTGGTGAACGCAGCTTCTTCGGGGCCGTGCATTTTCGGTTTAACGATGTACACCGAACCGGTGCGGCTGTTCTTGCGGCGGGTGTTGCCGTTAAGGCTGTGGATCGCCGACAGGCTGGTGAGCAGGCCGTCGAGAATGCCTTCCGGCACTTCGTTGCCATCCTTGTCGAGGATCGCGTCGATGGTCATCAAGTGGCCAACGTTACGCACGAACAGCAGCGAACGACCGTGCAGGGTCACTTCCTTGCCGTCGGCACCGGTGTAGACGCGGTCGGCGTTCATGGTGCGGGTAAAGGTCTTGCCACCCTTGGCGACTTCTTCCGACAGGTCGCCCTTCATCAGGCCGAGCCAGTTGCGGTAGATCACCACCTTGTCATCGGCATCGACGGCGGCGACGGAGTCTTCGCAGTCCATGATGGTGGTCAGGGCGGCTTCCATCAGCACGTCTTTCACGCCGGCGGCGTCGGTCTGGCCGACCGGGGTGCTGGCGTCGACCTGGATTTCGAAGTGCAGGCCGTTGTGCTTCAGCAGGATGGCAGTCGGCTTGGCTGCGTCGCCCTGGTAGCCGATCAACTGGGCATCGCTGCGCAGGCCGCTGTTGCTGCCGCCCTTGAGGCTGACCACGAGCTTGCCGTCGACGATCTTGTAGCCAGTGGAGTCCACGTGGCTGCCGGCAGCCAATGGCGCGGCTTCGTCAAGGAAGGCGCGGGCGAAGGCGATGACTTTGTCGCCACGCACCTTGTTGTAGCCTTTGCCCTTTTCGGCGCCGTCGGCTTCGCTGATGGCGTCGGTGCCATACAGCGCGTCATACAGTGAGCCCCAGCGCGCATTCGAAGCGTTGAGGGCGAAACGGGCGTTCATCACCGGCACTACCAGCTGCGGGCCGGCCATGTGGGCAATTTCTTCATCGACGTTTTGGGTCGAGGCCTGGAAATCCGCGGCTTCTGGCAGCAGGTATCCGATATCTTGAAGGAAGGCTTTGTAGGCCACGGCGTCGTGTGCCTGGCCGGCGTGTGCCTGGTGCCAGGTGTCGATCCGCACTTGAAAATCGTCGCGTTTGGCGAGTAGGGCTTTGTTCTTCGGCGCCAGGTCGTGGATGACCTTGTCGGCACCGGCCCAGAACTGGTCGGCGGTAATGCCGGTACCAGGAATGGCTTCGTTGTTCACGAAGTCGAACAGGACTTTGGCGACCTGCAGGCCACCGACTTGAACGTGTTCAGTCATTGCTTGCCTCACTCTGCGGAGCTTATGCGCTTTTCAGCTTTTCAATTTACCAATGAAGCCTCTGGCCATGTAAACCGTGAACACGCTGCACCAGTACATGCCGTAGAAGGCGGCTGGGCGGGCTGCGTCGCGGTGCGTGGTTGCCTTGGCAGACATCGACCTAACGTTATGTAGTGCGCGATTGGGCATACTACATGATGAGTTGCGGTTGTGAAAATTAGACTAAATACGTCGTTTAGCGACCCACTTTGGTCGTACGGTCACAGTGGGGTACGGGATGTTCTCAAAAAACTATTGGATTGTTCCATATAAATATAAAAATGGTACACGATTTGTTTTCGCGGGCGCCTGCGTCCACCTTGTAGGAGCGAGCTTGCTCGCGAAGATCGTTAACGATAACGCGGGATGCCTGACACCCAACGGTGCTTTCACGTTCTTCGCGAGCAAGCTCGCTCCTACAGAATCATAAGAAGAGGACGACACCATGGACCATCTCGTACTGACTGTCATCGCCCCGGACAAACCCGGTGTGGTCGAACGCATCGCCCAATGCATCGCCGCCCATGGCGGCAACTGGCTGGAAAGCCGCATGGCGCACATGGCCGGGCAGTTTGCCGGGATTTTGCGGGTGAGCGTGCCGGCGGAAAATCGGCTGGACTTGATTGGCGCGCTGGAAGACTTGTCCACCCACGGCATTCGCGTGCTGCTGGGCGAAAGCAGTTCGCTCGCCCCCAGCGAGTCGCAACCCATCGCGATGGAACTGGTCGGTAACGACCGGCCGGGGATTGTTCGCGACATCACCGCGCTGCTCAGCAAGCAGGGCGTCAACCTGGAGCGCTTGATCACCGACGTGCGCCCGGCGCCCATGAGCAGCGACCTGCTGTTCCACGCCGAAGCCTTGCTGGCGGTGCCGTTGACGCTGCCGCTGGAAACCTTGCAGGCGGCGCTGGAAACCCTGGCCGACGACTTGATGGTGGAACTGGAACTACGCAGCGAGGAATAGTTGCCCACAAGGTTATGCATGGAAATCTTGCATGGGCCTGTGGATAACCTGTAGAGACCCGCGTCCGGCCCAGGCGGGCCGTGGCTCTTCGCCGGCTGGTTAAAAAACGAACAGTTTCAAGGGCTTGTGCACAAACGCCGGGGACCAGGCTGTGGATAACCTTGGGGTGAATGCCTGCAAGCCACACCGGCTGTGGTTTGCAGCGGTTTGTACGTTATTTGATCAGTTTTTCCGCACAGTCATCCAGGCGTCGATGCTGTAAACCACCAGGCCGGCCCAGATAAAGCAGAAGGCGATCAGCGTGGCGGGTGCCAGGTGTTCGTTGAACAACAGCACGGCTTCCAGCAGCACCAGGGTGGGCGCCACGTATTGCAGGAAGCCCAGGGCGGTGTAGGGCAAATGCCGTGCGGCGGCGTTGAAACACACCAGCGGGATCAGCGTCACCGGGCCTGCGGCCACCAGCCACCACGCTTCGGAGGTGCTCCAGAATTCCATCTGTGCGCTGTGGGCCGAGGGGTTGAACAGCAACCATGCGATGGCAATCGGCACCAGCATCCAGGTTTCCACCACCAGCCCGGGCAATGCCTTGACCGGCGCCTGCTTGCGGATCAACCCGTAGAAACCAAAGGTCGCCGCCAGGACCAGGGATACCCACGGCAGGCTGCCGACTTGCCATACCTGTTGCGCCACACCTACCGCTGCCAGGCCCACGGCCACCCATTGCAGGCGGCGCAGGCGCTCGCCGAGGATCACCATGCCCAGCAGCACGTTCACCAGCGGGTTGATGTAGTAACCCAGGCTGGCCTCCAGCATGCGGCCACTGTTCACCGACCACACATAGGTCAGCCAGTTGGCCGCGATCAAGGTGCCGCTCAGGGCCAGGATCGCCAGGCGCCTGGGGTTGTCCCGCAGTTCTCGGAGCCAGCCCGGGTGTTTCCAGACTATCAGCAGCAGACTGCCGAACAGCGCCGACCACAGCACGCGGTTGACGATGATTTCTGCGGCGGGAACGCTGGCGATGGCTTTGAAGTAGATCGGGAACAGGCCCCAGATGACGTAGGCGCTCAGGCCCAATATGTACCCGCGACGGGGGTTGGCGGCTTGCATGCAGAATCCTTGCTTAGGCAGCTAACAAAGCCGCGATTGTAAGGATATTTGTCAGCGGATGTGTGTTGAAAGTGTAGGGCCCAAGGTCAGGGCCCAGACGGCAGGGATCAGAACAGCTTCAACGGTTCTTCGTTGAGCGCCGACAACTGTTCACGCAACGCCAGCACCTGGTCGCCCCAGTAACGTTCGCTGCCAAACCAGGGAAAGCTGTGGGGGAACGCCGGGTCGTCCCAGCGCCGTGCAAGCCAGGCGCTGTAGTGCATCAGGCGCAGGGCACGCAGGGGTTCGATCAGGGCCAGTTCGCGCGGGTCGAAGTCGTGGAATTCCTGGTAGCCGTCCATCAATTCCGACAGTTGCCCCAGGCATTCCTGACGATCACCGGCGAGCATCATCCACAGGTCCTGAACGGCGGGGCCCATGCGGCAGTCATCGAGGTCGACGATATGGAACATCTCGTCGCGGCACATCATGTTGCCGGGGTGGCAATCGCCGTGCATGCGGATGTTCTTGTGGGGCGTGGCCTTGTAGACCTCCTCCACACGCTTGAGCAGGTCGCGGGCCACGGACTCGTAGGCTGGCAGCAGGCTGCGAGGAATGAAGTTGCCTTCCAGCAGGGTGTTCAAAGAGTCGTGACCGAAGTTCTTCACGCCCAGGGCTTCGCGGTGTTCGAAGGGGCGGGTGGAACCGACCGCATGCAGGCGGCCGAGCAATTGGCCGAGGCGATACAACTGGTCGAGGTTGCCCGGCTCCGGTGCGCGTCCGCCACGGCGCGGGAACAGGGTGAAGCGAAAACCCGCGTGCTCGAACAGGCTTTCACCGTTGTGAATCATCGGCGCCACCACCGGCACTTCGCACTCGGCCAGTTCGAAGGTGAAGCTGTGTTCTTCGAGGATCGCTTCGTTGGTCCAGCGTTGCGGCCGATAGAACTTGGCGATCAAGGGCTCGGAGTCTTCGATGCCGACCTGGTAGACACGGTTTTCGTAGCTGTTGAGCGCGAGGATGCGGGCGTCGCTGAGGAAACCGATGCTTTCGACTGCGTCGAGCACCAGGTCAGGGGTCAGTGTTTCAAACGGGTGTGCCATGCGAACTCCTGCGCGCAGCAGGGCGCCGCGTCCGGCCGGGTATGGTAACGCACCGGGGTCGAGATAGGTGGTGACTGTTCTGACGCCTTCGCGAGCAAGTCGAATCGTCGCACCGCCGCTCCCACATTAAACCGAGTCCTGGCTTTGGAATGCGGTCAAGTGTGGGAGCGGGCTTGCTCGCGAAGAGGCCTTATCAGGCGCCGACGATCCCGCCATCATCCCGACGAATCGCCATCACCGAGGACCGTGGCTTGCCATTTGGCAGATGCTCCGGCCAGGTCGACCCACCGGTTTCCCCCGGATGCTGAATCCCCACAAACAGGGTTTTCTGGTCCGGCGAGAAGCTGATCCCGGTCACTTCACAGGCCACCGGCCCCACCATGAACCGCCGAATTTCACCGGTCGACGGGTCGGCACACAGCATCTGGTTATTGCCCATCCCGGCAAAGTCGCCGCCGTTGCTGTAGTCGCCATCGGTGAGGATCCACAACCGCCCGGCCTTGTCGAAGCCCAGGCCGTCCGGGCTGTTGAACATGTTCTGCGGGTTGATGTTGGACGAGCCGCCCTTTGGCGTCCCGGCATGCACGGTCGGGTTGCCGGCCACCACGAACAAATCCCAGCTGAAGTCCGGCGCGCCATGGTCGTTGGCGTTGGCCTTCCAGCGCAGGATCTGCCCGTAGACGTTTTTCTCCCGCGGGTTCGGGCCACCCACCGGCTGGCCGTCTTCGCCGCGCTTGGCGTTGTTGGTCAGGGTGCAATACACCTGGCCGTCGGTGGGGCT
>NZ_JACARK010000100.1:0-12583 GCF_013386655.1 Pseudomonas sp. K5002
CCGCCTGCGCGCCGACCTCGACGCTCGCGACGCCGACTACGACCTGGCCGTGGCCCAGTACAACAAAACCCTGGTGCAAGCCTTGGGCGATATCGGCAACACACTCTCGCAATTGCGCGAGACCGGTCGGCAGATCCAGGCCCAGCAACACGCCGCTGACATTGCCCAGCAGTCCTACGACACCGGCGTCCAGCGTTACAGCTCAGGTATCGGCAATTACCTGGACGTGCTCAGCATCGAACAGCAACTGCTCCAGGCCCAGCGTCAGTTGGCCACCCTGAATGCCGAGCAAATCGATCTTTCGATTCAACTGATGCAGGCCCTGGGCGGCGGTTTCCACGCCGATAACGTGGCCTCGACCACCCCAGCCACGCGCACTGAATAATTCAAGGTACTTGTCATGGCCACTGCCGAAACCAGCAACAACGCTCCTGAAACAAACAAGGCTGAACAACCCAACACCAGCAATCCGCGCAAACGCAAAGTCATGCTGTTTGTGCTGGCGCTGATCGTCATCCTCGGCGCCTTGGGCGTGTGGGGTTGGTACGAATTGTATGGTCGCTTCAGCGAAAGCACCGACGACGCCTACGTCAACGGCAACGTGGTGGAAATCACCCCGCTGGTGACCGGCACCGTGGTGAGCATCGGCGCTGACGACGGCGACCTGGTGCATGAAGGCCAGGTGCTGATCAACTTCGACCCCAACGACGCGGCCGTCGGCCTGCAAAGTGCCCAGGCCAACCTGGCCCGCACCGTGCGCCAGGTGCGTGGCTTGTACAGCAACGTCGATGGCATGAAAGCCCAGGTGCTGGCGCAACAAGCCAACGTGCAAAAGGCCCAGGACAACTACAACCGACGCAAGAACCTCGCTGCCGGCGGGGCGATTTCCCAGGAAGAACTGTCCCACGCCCGTGACGACCTGACCTCGGCGCAAAACGCCCTGGCCAACGTGCAGCAACAGTTCAAGACCAGCAGCGCCCTGGTGGATGACACGGTGATTTCGTCCCACCCGGACGTGCAGGCTGCCGCCGCACAGTTGCGCCAGGCTTACCTGACCAACGCCCGCAGCACCCTGATCGCACCGGTGACCGGCTATGTGGCCAAGCGTACCGTGCAACTGGGCCAGCGGGTCCAGCCGGGTACTGCACTGATGGCCGTGATTCCGCTGGATCAACTGTGGATCGACGCCAACTTCAAGGAAACCCAGCTGCGCAATATGCGTATCGGCCAGCCGGTGGATATCGAATCCGACATCTACGGCAGCGACGTGAAATTCAGTGGCACCGTCGACAGCCTCGGCGCGGGCACGGGCAGTGCATTTGCCTTGCTGCCGGCGCAGAACGCCACCGGTAACTGGATCAAGATCGTGCAACGGGTGCCGGTGCGTATCCATGTGAACGCCGATGAGGTGGCCAAGCACCCGCTGCGGGTGGGCCTGTCCACCGTGGTCGACGTCGACCTGCACGACCAGAGCGGCCCGGTACTGGCCCAGCAAGCGCCGCAGAAGGCGTCGTTCACCACCAACGTTTACGACCGCCAGTTGGCCGAAGCCGATGCGATGATCACCCAATTGATCCATGACAACAGCGTCGCCGCTCCCAAGGCTGCCCAGCGCTGATTCGCCAATCCATCAGCTGCGGCCCCGGCGGCCGTAGCGCCAATCATGTTGCACAGGATTCGCGATGAGTAACGCTAACGCCTCCTTCACGCCGCCCAGCTTGCTGATGGCCACCATCGGCCTGTCCCTGGCGACCTTCATGCAGGTGCTCGACACCACCATCGCCAACGTGGCGCTGCCGACGATTTCCGGCAACCTCGGCGTGAGTTCGGAGCAGGGCACCTGGGTCATCACCTCGTTTGCCGTGAGCAACGCCATCGCGCTGCCGCTGACCGGCTGGCTGAGCCGTCGCTTCGGCGAGGTGAAGCTGTTTCTGTGGGCCACCATCCTGTTTGTGCTGGCCTCGTTTCTCTGCGGTATTTCCACCTCGATGCCCGAGCTGATCGGCTTTCGGGTATTGCAAGGCCTGGTTGCCGGCCCGTTGTACCCGATGACCCAGACGCTGCTGATCGCGGTCTATCCCCCCGCCAGGCGTGGCATGGCCCTGGCGTTGCTGGCGATGGTCACGGTGGTGGCGCCGATTGCCGGGCCGATCCTCGGCGGCTGGATTACCGACAGCTACAGCTGGCCGTGGATCTTCTTTATCAACGTACCCATCGGCATCTTTGCCGTGATGGTGGTGCGCTCGCAACTGAAGAAACGCCCGGTGGTCACCAGCTACCAGCCGATGGACTACGTCGGCTTGCTCAGCCTGATCGTCGGCGTCGGCGCCTTGCAGATCATCCTCGACAAGGGCAACGACCTGGACTGGTTCGAGTCGAATTTCATCATCATCGGCGCGGTGATCTCGGCTGTCGCCCTGGCGGTGTTCGTGATCTGGGAAATGACCGACGAGCACCCGGTGGTCAACCTGCGGCTGTTCGCCTATCGCAACTTTCGCATCGGCACGATTGTGTTGGTACTCGGGTACGCGGGTTTCTTCGGGATCAACCTGATCCTGCCGCAATGGCTGCAAACCCAGATGGGCTACACCGCCACCTGGGCGGGCCTGGCGGTGGCGCCGATCGGGATTCTGCCGGTGTTGATGTCGCCGTTCGTGGGCAAATATGCGCACAAGTTCGACCTGCGCCTGCTGGCCGGGCTGGCGTTCCTGGCGATTGGCTTGAGTTGCTTCATGCGCGCCGGGTTTACCAATGAAGTGGACTTCACGCACATCGCCCTGGTGCAGTTGTTCATGGGGATCGGCGTAGCGCTGTTCTTCATGCCGACCTTGAGCATCCTGATGTCCGACCTGCCGCCGGCGCAAATCGCCGACGGCGCTGGCCTGGCGACCTTCCTGCGGACCCTGGGCGGCAGCTTTGCGGCCTCGTTGACCACCTGGATCTGGATTCGCCGGGCGGACCAGCACCATGCCTACATGAGCGAAAACATGACCACCTACGACTCGGCCACCCGGGACGCCTTGCAGGCGCTCGGCGGGGCAGGGCACAAGGCGTATGCGCAGTTGGACCAGATACTGACGAGCCAGGCGTACATGATGTCCACCGTGGATTACTTCACGTTGCTGGGGTGGATGTTCATGGCGTTGATCGTGATTGTATGGCTGGCGAAACCGCCGTTTGCAGCGAAGGCGGGGCCGGAGGCTTCGGGCCACTAAGCCTCAATCCATGAGCATTCCCACGCTCTGCGTGGGAACGCCGCTCTGGACGCTCTGCGTCCGCTTTTGAAGGTCGTGACGCAGAGCGTCACAGGATGCATTCCCGCGCAGAGCGTGGGAACGATCTGGGTCAAGCGCCGGGCAGTGCCAACTGCGGATTGACGAAGTCAAACGCCGCCAGTTGAAACCCTTGCTCATCCACCTGCAATGCCCACCCTTGCTTGTCCCAATCCCCCAGCACAATGCGCTTGGCCGCTTGCTCGCCAATCTGCAACTTGTGAATCGCCGGGCGGTGGGTGTGGCCATGCACCAACGTACGCACGCCGAACTGCTGCATCACCCTCGGCACTTCCTCAGGCGTTACATCGACAATGTCGTTGGTCTTCATTCGCGTCTGCGCGCGGCTTTCACTGCGCAGCTTGCGCGCCAGCTTGTGCCGCGTGCGCAAGGGCAGGTGGCGCAGGATGAACAGCGTGATGGGGTTACGCAGGATGCGCCGCAGCTTCATATAGCCAAGGTCGCGGGTACACAGGCTGTCGCCGTGCATCAACAGCACGGGCTCGCCTGCGAGTTGCACCACACTCGGGTCCTTGAGCAAGGTTGCGCCTGCGGCTTTGCAGAACGCCTTGCCGATCAGGAAATCCCGGTTGCCATGCATGATGAAAATCTGGGTGCCGCTGTCGCTCAGCTCGCGCAGGGCCAGGCAAATCGAACGCTGGAAGGGCGTCATCCCATCGTCGCCAATCCAGGCTTCGAAGAAGTCCCCCAGAATGTACAACGCCTGGGCGGAACGGGCGCGGCCGTGCAGTAAATCCAGAAACGCCCGGGTTATGTCCGGGCGCTCCTCTTCCAGATGCAAATCTGAAATCAGCAATATCACTCAACGATCTCGGCTTTCTCGACGATAACGTCTTCTACCGGAACGTCCTGGTGACCTGCCTTGCCGGTGGTTTGCACACCCTTGATCTTGTCGACAACGTCCTGGCCTTCGGTGACTTTACCGAATACCGCGTAGCCCCAGCCCTGCACGTTCTTGCCGCTGTGGTTCAGGAAGGTGTTGTCGGCGACGTTGATGAAGAACTGCGCGGAGGCCGAATGCGGCTCCATGGTACGGGCCATGGCGACGGTGTACTTGTCGTTGGAAAGGCCGTTGTCCGCTTCGTTCTGGATGCTGGGACGCTTGTCTTTCTTTTCTTTCATGCCCGGCTCGAAACCGCCGCCCTGGACCATGAAGTTGCCGATGACACGGTGGAAAACAGTGTTTTCGTAGTGGCCGGCTTTAACGTACTCGATGAAGTTGGCGACGGTGATCGGCGCTTTCTCGGCGTTCAGCTCGATGACGATGTCACCGTGGTTGGTGGTCAGTTTGACTTGAGTCATGTTCACTACTCTTTCAAGGAATTCGTGGGTTTGGGCGTTTTGCGCCTTACCTGCTTGGCAAAAACGGCAGCCAAGGCGCGCAGTTTAGCGTGACCTGCGGGAATTTCGAGGTGGTTTTTTACCGCCCATGCAATAAATGCAGCAGTTTTTGGCCACGCTCTGTCAGGGCCTTGACAGCATCGGCTATGATAAGCCCTTTGTTTGTCGGCCTCACCCGGCCAAGTACTTCGTCTGTTCAAGGATCCTATGAGCAAGCCCACTGTCGACCCTACCTCGAATTCCAAGGCCGGACCTGCCGTCCCGGTCAATTTCCTGCGCCCGATCATCCAGGCGGACCTGGATTCGGGCAAGCACACGCAGATCGTCACCCGCTTCCCGCCTGAGCCCAACGGTTACCTGCACATCGGCCACGCCAAGTCGATCTGTGTGAACTTCGGCCTGGCCCAGGAGTTCGGTGGCGTCACGCACCTGCGTTTCGACGACACCAACCCGGCCAAGGAAGACCAGGAATACATCGACGCCATCGAAAGCGACATCAAGTGGCTGGGCTTCGAATGGTCCGGTGAAGTGCGCTATGCCTCCAAGTATTTCGACCAGTTGTTCGACTGGGCCGTCGAGTTGATCAAGGCCGGCAAGGCCTACGTAGACGACCTGACCCCGGAGCAAGCCAAGGAATACCGTGGCACCCTGACCGAGCCGGGCAAGAACAGCCCGTTCCGCGACCGTTCGGTGGAAGAGAACCTGGACTGGTTCAACCGCATGCGCGCCGGCGAGTTCCCGGACGGCGCCCGCGTACTGCGTGCCAAGATCGACATGGCCTCGCCGAACATGAACCTGCGCGACCCGATCATGTACCGCATCCGCCACGCCCATCACCACCAGACCGGTGACAAGTGGTGCATCTACCCGAACTACGACTTCACCCACGGTCAGTCGGACGCCATCGAAGGCATCACCCACTCCATCTGCACCCTGGAGTTCGAAAGCCACCGTCCTCTGTACGAATGGTTCCTCGACAGCCTGCCGGTACCGGCGCACCCGCGTCAGTACGAGTTCAGCCGCCTGAACCTGAACTACACCATCACCAGCAAGCGCAAGCTCAAGCAACTGGTCGATGAAAAGCACGTGTTTGGCTGGGACGACCCGCGCATGTCGACGCTGTCGGGCTTCCGCCGCCGTGGATACACCCCGGCATCGATCCGCAATTTCTGCGAGATGGTCGGCACCAACCGCTCCGACGGCGTGGTCGACTACGGCATGCTCGAATTCAGCATCCGTCAGGACCTCGACGCGAACGCCCCGCGCGCCATGTGCGTGCTGCGTCCGTTGAAGGTGGTGATCACCAACTACCCGGAAGGCCAGGTCGAAAACCTCGAACTGCCACGTCATCCGCAGAAAGAAGAACTCGGCGTGCGCAAGCTGCCGTTCGCCCGTGAAATCTACATCGACCGCGATGACTTCATGGAAGAGCCGCCAAAAGGCTACAAGCGCCTTGAGCCGAACGGCGAAGTGCGCCTGCGCGGCAGCTACGTGATCCGTGCCGACGAAGCGATCAAGGACGCCGATGGCAACATCGTCGAACTGCGTTGCTCCTACGACCCGGACACCCTGGGCAAGAACCCGGAAGGCCGCAAGGTCAAAGGTGTGGTGCACTGGGTGCCGGCGGCGGCCAGCGTCGAGTGCGAAGTGCGCCTGTACGATCGCCTGTTCCGCTCGCCGAATCCCGAGAAGGCCGAAGACAGTGCCAGTTTCCTGGACAACATCAACCCTGACTCGCTGCAAGTTCTCACGGGTTGTCGTGCCGAGCCATCGCTTGGCGACGCACAGCCGGAAGACCGTTTCCAGTTCGAGCGCGAAGGTTACTTCTGCGCGGATATCAAGGACTCGAAACCCGGTGCTCCGGTATTCAACCGTACCGTGACCTTGCGTGATTCGTGGGGCCAGTGATTCTGTTTTAAGGAACTGTCGTGCTAACGATCTACAACACACTCAGCAAGACCAAAGAAGTCTTCAAGCCGCTGGATGGCAACAAGGTGCGCATGTACGTGTGCGGCATGACCGTGTACGACTACTGCCACATCGGCCACGGCCGCAGCATGGTTGCCTTCGACCTGGTGACCCGCTGGTTGCGTTTCAGCGGTTATGACCTGACGTATGTGCGCAACATCACCGACATCGACGACAAGATCATCAATCGCGCCAACGAAAACGGCGAGTCGTTCGACGCGCTGACCGAGCGCATGATTGCTGCGATGCACGAGGACGAGGCACGCCTCAACATCCTCAAGCCGGACATGGAACCGCGCGCCACGGACCATATCCCGGGCATGCACGCGATGATCCAGACCCTGATCGACAAGGGTTACGCCTACGCCCCGGGCAATGGCGACGTGTACTACCGCGTCGCCAAGTTCATGGGCTACGGCAAGCTGTCGCGCAAGAAAATCGAAGACCTGCGCATCGGTGCGCGGATCGAAGTCGACGAAGCCAAGCAAGACCCGCTGGACTTCGTGCTGTGGAAAGGCACCAAGCCCGGCGAGCCGAGCTGGGAGTCGCCATGGGGCGCCGGGCGCCCGGGCTGGCACATCGAATGCTCGGTGATGTCCACCTGCTGCCTGGGCGAGACCTTCGACATTCATGGCGGCGGCAGCGACCTTGAGTTCCCGCACCACGAAAACGAAATCGCCCAGAGCGAAGCGGCCACCGGCAAGACCTACGCCAACGCGTGGATGCACTGCGGCATGATTCGCATCAATGGCGAGAAGATGTCCAAGTCCTTGAACAACTTCTTCACCATTCGCGACGTGCTGGAAAAGTATCACCCGGAAGTGGTGCGCTACCTGTTGGTGTCGAGCCATTACCGCAGCGCGATCAACTATTCGGAAGACAACCTCAAGGACGCCAAGGGCGCCCTGGAGCGTTTCTACCACGCGTTGAAAGGCCTGCCCTCCGTGGCGCCTGCGGGCGGCGAAGCGTTTGTTGCGCGGTTCACCGAAGTGATGAACGACGACTTCGGTACGCCTGAAGCCTGCGCGGTGCTGTTTGAAATGGTGCGTGAGATCAACCGCCTGCGCGAGAGCGATCTCGACGCAGCGGCGGGGCTTGCCGCACGTTTGAAAGAGCTGGCGAGCGTGCTGGGCGTATTGCAGATGGAAGCCGATGACTTCCTGCAGGCGGGCGCTGAAGGGCGTGTGGATGCCGCTGAAATTGATGCGCTGATCCAGGCACGTTTGACTGCCCGGGCCAACAAGGACTGGGCGGAGTCTGACCGTATCCGTGACCAACTGACCGCGATGGGTGTGGTGTTGGAAGACGGGAAGGGCGGTACGACGTGGCGGTTGGCTGATCAGGCTTGATCGGTGATTGCTGAATGAAAAACGCCCCGACTGGTTCGGGGCGTTTTTTTTGGCCTGTCTATCCGTTATTCGGGTATTGGCGGCTATGGCGACCGCGCTTGCAGCGGACCACGGGCCGGACGCCTGTGCGGGGACATAGTTGACACATTCAAGGACAGATTAGGCCGGTTCAGGATCAAGCGCATAGCTGCTTAATGTGGGAGCTGGCTTGCCTGCGATACAGACACCTCGATTCAACCCAATCGCTCAATGAGCATCAGCGCTTGCCACCGACCTCATACCGGCTTTGAACAAACCCGTTATCCGACGCATACGTGCCGATATGCCGAAGCTCATGCTCGCCACCCAACTGGCTGAACAAGGGGATCCCCTGGCCCAGCACAACCGGAATACGCGTGATGATCATCTCGTCGATCAAACCCGCCTCAAGAAACTGCTGAATCGTCTGGCCTCCGTCGATATACAGGTGTTTCATCCCGCGCTCGGCCAACGCTGCCACGAGGCTGGTGACATCCTGGCTCACCACCTCAACCTTGCCCTTCAAAGCTGCAGGTAGCTCAACCGATTGGTGAGAGAGTGCTATGACCGGCGTGCCCTCATAGGGCCACTCCGGAAAGGACAACACTTTTTCCAGGGTCTTGCGGCCCATCACCAGCGCATCCACGGTGGCGATGAAGTGTTCATAGGTCACGCCGTTCAATTCGGCGCCTTCGTACTCAGGGCGATGAAGCCACTCGATATCACCGTCTGGCCGGGCAATAAAGCCGTCGACGCTGGCTGCGATAAAGACCGAACATTTGCTATCCATGGGGCGTGAAACTCCTTTTCTGTGTGCTTGAAAATATCGACTGTCATGGGTCGGCAACGCTAATGTTAATTTAATCTTCCGATGCAATAAGCGAGCATTGCCAAAAATCACCGTGGGTACCCGGCGCAGGCCGGTGTGCCTTTTCGTATTGCGAGGATCTATGCGCCGTTGGTTAATCCGCTACCGTTACGCGATCATTTTCTGGCTGTGCTTCGGGGTTTTCCGCACCTCCCTGGCTGACTGGAATCCCATCCCGTCCGGTTCCATGCGCCCGACGTTACTTGAGGGCGATGTGGTGCTGGTCAACCGCGTCGCGTACGACCTCAAATTGCCCCTCACCGATATTTCCCTGGCGAGACTGGATAACCCCCAGCGCGGAGATGTTGTCACGTTCTCTTCGCCCAAGGACGGCACGCGCTTGATCAAACGCATTGTCGGTATCCCCGGCGATACCCTGGAAATGCGCGACGAGGTGTTGTGGGTCAACGGTACGCCGGCCACCTACAGTAATGGGCAGGACATCAGCGAGCCCATCGCGCCTGGCCAAACAGTTCCGGGTATCAAGGTGACTGAGCGTGCGAACAGCAGCCAGCGCACGGTGCAGTTCTTGCCGACAGTACGGGCGCTGCGCGATTTCGGCCCGGTGGTGGTGCCTGCCGACAGTTACTTCATGCTGGGCGACAATCGCGATAACAGCGATGACTCCCGTTATATCGGGTTTGTGCCGCGTCGGCTGTTGATCGGGCATGCCCACCATATCCTGGCGTCAGCGCAGATCCTGGATCACTGGATGCCACGATTGGGTCGATTTGGCGCGCCGATCCTGTAGTGGGCTGATCACGCGTTTGCGCTGAGCGCCCGCAGTGCAAACCCCGCAATGCCCTCCAGCTGCTCAGTGGTGGCGCCGCCCTTGCTGGCGACTTTCATGCCGCTGAGGGTGGCCATCAGAAAATCACACGCGCCCGAGCGATCGGTGCCGACGGTCAATTCGCCTTGTTCCTGCGCACGCTCCAGCGTCTGTTCGAATGCATTGCGCAAGCGTTCGGCGCTGTGGGCGGTGAGTTGATTGATCTCATCATCTTCCAGGCCGAACTCGCAGATGGCATTGACGCCCATGCAACCCGCCGTCCCTTCCCGCAGGGCGCGGGTGGCGAAGGATTGCAGGGTGTCGTGCAGTGCCTGCAGCGGGGTCGGGCCCTGGTTCAGGCGCTCGATCAAGTCATCGACGCCGGTGCGCTGATACTCGGCCATCGCCAGCAGGTACAACTGACGTTTGTCGCCAAAGGTGTTGTACATGCTCTGGCGGCTCAGTCCCATGGCCTGCATCAGTTCTTCAGTCGAGGCCGCGGCAAAACCCTTGTCGCAGAAAACCCGGATGGCCTCGCGCAGCACCTGGTCGCGGTCGAATGCTCTGGGTCTTGCCATGGTTACCTCGGGGGAAATTGCAGGTGAAGGCTCAGGCCAGGTAGCCGCCATCGATGGTCATGCTTGTGCCGGTGACAAATGCCGCTTCTTCGGACGCGAGATAAGCAACCATGCCGGCAACATCGTCGGCGGTGCCCACGCGGCCCAAGGGGATCAGGCTTTTGATCATGTCCGCATGGGGCCCGTCTGCCGGGTTCATGTCGGTGCTGGTCGGGCCCGGCTGCACGTTGTTGACGGTGATGCCGCGCGGCGCGAAATCAATCGCCAGGCCGCGGATCATACCGGCGATCGCCGACTTCGTCATGCTGTAGACGCTGGAGCCCGGGAAGCCCGAACGTTGGGCGACCACGCTGCCGACGGTGATTATTCGGTCACCCGTGTGCATCACCGCCGAGCTGGCCTTGGCCGCCGCAAACGTGGCCCGCACATTGACCGCAAACATTCGGTCGAAGTCTTCCAGGCTGAAGGTGTCGACGGTGCCCATCAGCAGGATCCCGGCGTTGTTGACCAGGATATTCAAGGCGCCGAAATGCTCGACAGTGGCCGCGACCGCCCGTTCTATTGCCGCCACATCGGCGCTGTCGGCCTGAATCGCCAAGGCTTTTCCGCCCTTGCTTTCGATCAGGCCAACCAGCGCTTGCGCCTTGTCGGCAGAGGAGGAATAGGTAAACGCGACCGCTGCACCTTCAGCTGCAAGCCGGCGGACAATCGCTTCGCCGATACCGCGGGAACCGCCGGTGACCAGGGCGACTTTGTGGTTGAAGCGAGGGGTGTGAGCTGTCATGGGGGAGGCCTGAGGTTTAGTGGATTAAATAATCCACTAAACCGTACCAGCCTGGAGATACTTAGCCAAGCTGTTTTTGGATTAATTAATCCTTAACTGCCGGATGTGCTCTCGAATCCTTCATCAGACGCCGGTCATTTCAGGTCGCTGTAGGTCAACCTGAACTCCGACAGCGCCGGGTGCTCGGTTTTCCACTGGCGGCCATACGCCTTGGCTGTTTCCATTTCTTCGGCAGTCAGCGCGCTGGCCAGTTGTTGCAGGTAGCCTGCGGCATCGGCGTGCCGTGGGTTTTGCCGGGTACTGTCCATGACCAGCCAGTAGAGCCCATAGGCGTGGATTTTGTTCTCGGGGTAGTGATAGCGGTTGGTGCCACTTTCATCGATATCGAACCCGCCGAGCGCACCGGCATAGGTCATGACGCCATCAAGGTCATTCAGCGCCAGCCGTTTTTCCAGGTGTATGCGCTGGTAGGAGAGGTTGCGGTAGTAGGTCTGCATGTTGGCCAGCCACTTCATCGCTGGCGGGAAGCCCTTGAAGGCCGCATACCTGAGCATGGAGTCGCGGTTGTCACTGGCCTCCGGGTTTTTGTCGTACAACAGCGCCGCAATGTAATAGGCCTCGGCGCAGCCGGCATCACCTGCCTTTCTCAGCCACGAGCGATCTTTGGTCAGTTCATACAGCTGCAGCATCGCTGCGCCGTCGCCAGCATCGGCACCTGCCTGGGCGAGGGCCTTGGCCTTGGCCAGGTTGGTTTCGCCACCCAGGCGCATCAGGGCGTACACATGATCCTGGGCGGCGGCCAGGCGGTACCACGCCTGGGCCTCGGGGTCGACACTGCCGACCCGGCGCCGGATGGCTTCGCCCAGGGCGTATTGGGACGGCGCATCGCCGGCCGAGGCGGAGATGGTCAGGTGGATTTCGCACTCTTCGAATTCACCGAGTTGATACAACTCGAGACCCCGCTGCTTGGCTGCCTGTTGCTGGCTCGTCAAATGTGAAATCAGCGCATTCAGCGAGTTGAGCAAATCAAACAGCGTGGTCAGTGCATCGGAATGGGTATACATGATCATTACCTGTATCGGGATACGTTGTCCGATAAAGGTAGGTGGAGCGGTGGGGCCCCAGGTGACAGATAGTTATCGGCAGGAGCGCTACCTTTCCCGCGCTCTGGGCAACCCCTCAAGCGCTACGGCTGCCACGTATTGCCTGGTCCAGAAACAACGCCGCATTCGCCACGGCCTGCATGCCTTCGGGCAAGATTGCCGCAAACAAATGCCAGACATGAAACATCCCGGGCCAAACCTCCAGCGACACGCGTACCCGGTTTTCCCCCAGGTGGGTGGCCAGGCGCATGGCGTCGCTGAGCATGACTTCGTTTTCGCCGATCTGCACCAGAATGGGCGGCAATCCCCGGACGTCCGCGAACACCGGCGATGCATCGGGATCATTCGGCAGCGCGCCATTGAGAAACGCTTTTGCAAGCAGCGTCAGCCCCAGGCGGGAGGCTTGCGGGTCGAGGCCGTCACGGTTGTCGATGGAGGCGCCGGTGTGTTCCAGGTTGGCCCACGGCGATAAGGCGGCGCCCCCGGCGGGCAGTGGCAGGCCTGCGTTGCGG
>NZ_JACARK010000996.1:0-5909 GCF_013386655.1 Pseudomonas sp. K5002
CCGGGTTTCATCGGATATGTGCCGGCGCGTTGCAGGGCGTCCGGGCGATTGACGCCGGCGGCGTGCACGCGGATCAGCACTTCGCCGGGGCCGGCGACAGGTACCGGCTCCTGGCGTGGTTGCAGGACTTCGGGGCCGCCGGGGCTGGTGATTTCGATCAGGGTCATTTCGTGGGGCAGAGTCATTTGAGCGCACCTGTAGCAATGAACGTGTGGGTTGGGACCGCGCCCGTCACCGAGCGGTTCAGCCTGCTGGCGATCCTGGGTATTTTCTCTGGTGCCCAGCATAGCCGTGATGAGTGATGCAATAATGCTGCGATTACACGTCACGATGATGCAAAAATGCATCGAAGGGGAAAGCCATGAATTGGGACGATGCGCGGGTGTTCCTCGCGGTGTGCCGCGAGTCCACATTACGCGGAGCCGCGCGGGTGCTGGGGGTGGATCAGGCCACCGTGGGGCGACGGGTCAATGCCCTGGAAAAGTCCTTGAACGCAACGTTGTTCCTGCGCACCTCCGAGGGCTATGCGCTGACCGCCGTGGGTGAGGCCGCGTTGCAATCGGTGGAGAACATGGAGCGCTCGGCCCTTGACCTGGAGCGTCAGGTCCTGGGCCTGGACGACCGCCTGACCGGCACCGTACGGGTGACCACCACCGATTCCCTGGCCATCGACTTCCTGATCCCGGCCATTGCCCGGCTGCACGATGCGCACCCTGACGTGCGCGTGCAGATGGACGCTTCGACCCAGTTGCTTAACCTGGCCAAACGCGAAGCCGATATCGCGGTGCGCAATACCCGCCCGGACAACCCCGACCTGATCGCCCGGCGCATCGCCCGCTGGCCGGTGGGGCTGTTTGCCTCGCAGGCGTATATCGATCGGCACGGCGCACCCGAACCGGGCAGCCTGTTTGAAGGACACGACCTGGTGGTGTATCAGCCGCACCTGCAAAGCCAGAAGGACCTGACCCTGGTCAGCGAGCCGCTGGGACGCGGACGTATTGTTGCGGCCTTGAGTTCAAGCCTGTTGGTACGCCGCTCCATCGCCGCAGGGATCGGTATCGGTGAGGTTCCGATAGTTTCCGGCGAACGCGACGGCCTGGTGCGGCTGTGGCCGGACCGTACGCGGCCGTTGCCCTACGATGTGTGGCTGGTGACCCATGCCGACCTGCGGCACACCGCGCGGGTGCGGGTGGTGATCGGCGAGATCGTCGCGGGGTTTGCCGGCACCGGGGAATAGTACGACTGCCTGAAAAGGCCGGGTGTCAGCCCGGCCAGAACTAAGCCGTCGCAGAAGAACGCAATCGGCTCAGCGTTGCAGGAAGGCCAGCAGATCTTCGTTCAAGGCTTGCTGGTGGGTCACCGCAAAACCATGGGGGGCATCCTTGTACACCTTCAACTGCGCGCCTTTGATCATCTGCGCGGCGACCTTGCCGGTAGTTTCGAACGGCACGATCTGGTCGCCATCACCGTGGATAACCAGGGTCGGCACGTCGATCCTGGCCATGTCCGGGCGGAAATCGGTTTCCGAGAACGCGGTGACGCAATCCACCGTCGCCTTGAGCGAGGCGAGCAGGGCGATGTTCAGTGTTTGAGTCAATACACCGCTGGAGACCTGTTGGCCCTTGTTGATGCCATAGAACGGCGTATTGAAGTCTGCCAGGAACTGCGCGCGATCCTTCAGCAGCGCGGCCTTGAACCCGTCAAACGCTGCCATCTCGACACCTTGCGGGTAATCCGGCTTTTGCCCGAACAGCGGCGTCACCGCCCCCAGCAACACCAGCCCGGCCACGCGCGCGCTGCCATGGCGGGCGATATAGCGGCTGACATCGCCGCCGCCCATGGAGAAGCCCACCAGGGTCACGTCCTGCAGATCCAGATGGTTGATCAACTGGGCGATATCGTCGGCAAAGGTGTCGTAGTCGTTACCGGTCCAGGGCTGGTCCGAGCGGCCAAAACCACGGCGGTCGAACGCGATGGTGCGGTAGCCGCGGCTGCTCAGGTACTCCATCTGGTATTCCCACATATCGGCATCCAGCGGCCAGCCGTGGCTGAACAGCACCGGTTTGCCGGTGCCCCAGTCCTTGTAGTAGAGCTCGGTACCGTCTTGTGTGCGTAGGGTGCTCATGGCAAAACTCCTTGGGTGAGAGGGCAGCCAATACTATAGGCGCAGAATCTGACGAGGGACTTGTATGCCTGTGCTCGGTTGAACGGTTCAGCGTCTATGCTGGTCAACTGCTTTCTACCGTCTGAACAAACAGGTGAACGAAATGGCCAAGACTTACAGCTATGCCGCTCGTGACTCCAAGGATTCGCTCAAACCCTTCACGTTCGAACGTCGCGCCCCCGGGGCCGATGATGTGCAGATCGACATCCTCTATTGCGGCGTCTGCCACTCGGACCTGCACACCGTACGCAACGAATGGAAAAACACCCTGTACCCGTCGGTACCGGGCCATGAAATCGTTGGACGGGTGACCGCAGTGGGCGCCAATGTCAGCAAGTTCAAGGTGGGCGATTTGGCCGGTGTCGGCTGCATGGTCGACAGCTGCCAGCACTGCGAATCCTGCGCCGAGGGCGAGGAGCAGTATTGCGAAAACGGCTTCACCGGCACCTACAACGGCCCGGCTTTTGGCGGCGAAAACACCTTCGGCGGCTACTCGGACAATATCGTGGTCAAGGAGAAGTTCGTCCTGCGGATCTCCCACGACGAGAGCAACCTGGCGGCGGTCGCGCCGCTGCTGTGTGCAGGCATCACCACCTACTCACCGCTGCACCACTGGAACGTCGGGCCGGGCAAGCGCGTCGGCGTTGTCGGCCTCGGTGGCCTGGGCCATATGGCGGTGAAAATCGCCCATGCCATGGGCGCCTACGTGGTGCTGTTCACCACCTCGCCGAACAAGCGCGAAGACGGCCTGCGCCTGGGGGCCGATGAAGTGGTGGTGTCGAAGAACGCGGACGAAATGGCCAAGGTTGCCAACTCCCTGGACTTCATCCTCAACACCGTGGCCGCGTCCCACAATCTCGACGCCTTCCTCAACCTGCTCAAGCGCGACGGCACCATGACCCTGGTGGGCGCCCCGGATAGCCCGCACCCGTCACCGACCGTGTTCAACCTGATCTTCAAGCGTCGCAGCCTGGCCGGGTCGTTGATCGGTGGCATCCAGGAAACCCAGGACATGCTGGATTTCTGCGCCAGGCACGGGATTGTCTCGGACATCGAGATGATCGACATCCAGGGCATCAATGACGCCTACGAGCGCATGCTCAAGGGCGATGTGAAGTATCGGTTCGTGATCGACATCGAGAGCCTGAAGAAAGAAAAACACGCGGCCTGATTGATCGCTGCAGATCCCTGTAGGAGCGGGCTTGTGTGGGAGCGGGCTTGCTCGCGAAGGCGGTGTGTCAGTCGCTCAATAGGCTGGCTGAACCACCGCTTTCGCGAGCAAGCCCGCTCCCACCCAAGCCCGCTCCCACATTTTGATCTTCGCCGGTTTCTAGGCCGACAGGTGCTCATACAAAATCGTCGCACCCACCAGCATCAACACCACGCCGCCGACCATCTCGGCGCGCTTGCCGACCACAGTCCCCAACACCCGGCCAAGCATCATGCCGATGGTTACCATGGTCATCGTCGCCAAGCCGATCGCCGCAGCGGCCACCAGGATATTCACGTCGACAAACGCCAGGCCCACACCCACCGCCAAGGCATCAATGCTGGTAGCAAACGCGGTCACGGCAAGAATCATGAACGAGTGCTGGCTCGGTTTCTCTTCCTCTGGATCATCGGCCTTCAAGCCGTTGTAGATCATGTGCAGGCCCAGGGCTACCAGCAGGGTAAAGGCGATCCAGTGGTCCCACTGTTCCACCCAGCGAGTGGCGGCCTGGCCGATGGCCCAGCCGATAATCGGCGTGATCGCTTCGATCACACCAAAGATCAGCCCGGCCCGCAGGGCTTCGGTCAGGCGTGGTTTGTGCAGGCTGGAACCTTTGCCAATGGCCGCCGCAAAGGCGTCCGTGGACATGGCAAGGGCGAGAAGAATCAGGGAAATGGGGTTCACGGTAAGGCTTCCAGTCGGGCTGTATGAGTCAACGACACAACCACACGCCCGACTTCAGGCATGGATGTGTCGCTGGTCTCACCAACCAAAATGGTGTTCGCACCACGGCATGTTGCCGAGAATGTTGATACGAACGCTTCGAGAATCCGAAGCAGGCTACTCCCCAACGAGGTGGCGGATCATAGCCGCGCAATCATGAAAATTTCGTTAAGGACGCCTCACGGATGCTCCAGGTGACAGCGCACCTGCTGACTCATCCCACCCGTCAACCGCTGCGGCCGCTCACAGCCTTTTGTACGCCTCGGGCAGCGGTCGAGAAAGAAACACCCACCCGGCAACACCCGGTTCCCCGGCAGCTCTGTCGGTGCACTGACATACGCGTCGTCCAGCGCCACCCCCAGCTTGGGCACCGCCTCCAGCAACAGCTGGGTGTACGGATGCTTCGGCTGCTCCAGCACTTGCTCGGCACACCCCAGTTCCACGATCTGCCCCAGGTACATCACCGCCACCCGGTCGGCCATGTGCCGCACCACCGAAACGTTGTGGGAGATCAGGATGTAGGTCAGCCCCAGCCGCCGTTGCAGTTCGGCCAGCAGGTTGAGGATTTGCGCCTGCACCGAGATATCCAGGGCCGAGGTCGGCTCGTCCAGCACCAGGATGCTCGGGTTGGACGCCAGCGCGCGGGCGATGGCGATGCGTTGGCGCTGGCCACCGGAAAACTGGTGCGGGTAACGGTCCAGGTATTCAGCGCGAATGCCTACCTGCGCGGCGACCTTGGCGGCGATGGTGCGCATTTCACTCTTGGGCGTGTCGCCTAGGGCGAACAGCGGCTCGGTAATGATTTTCCAGATGGGCAGGCGCGGGTCGAGGGACGATTGCGGGTCCTGGAATACGATCTGCACATGCCGGTGGCGTTCCCGGGCACTTTCGTAGACCCAGTCCACTTCACCGTCGCTGGGCTTGACCAGGCCCATCAGCAACTGGGCGAGGGTGCTTTTACCGCAGCCGGACTCGCCGACAATCCCCAGGGTTTCCCCACGGCGCACCTGCAAGTCGATGCCGTTGAGGGCGTGGGCATAACCGCGCGGGCGGCCCAGCCAGTCGGTTTTTACCGGGAACTTGACCCGTACATCCCGCAAAGCCAGCAGTGAATCTTGAGACACGGTCATTGCACCGACTCCCCGGCAGTCAGCCAGCACGCGCTTTTGCGGGTGCCGGCAGGGTTGATCAGGTCCAGGCGCGGGCGCTCGATGCATTGGCTCATGGCCTGGGGGCAGCGTTCGCGAAAGGTGCAGCCTGAGGGCAGGGCGGCAAGGTTGGGCACCTGGCCGGGGATGGTCAGCAGGTCGTCGCCGGGTTTCACCTGTTCCGGCAAGCCGCTGAGTAACCCTTGGGTGTAGGGGTGGCGCGGGTCGCTCATCACCTGGGCGGTGGGGCCTTCTTCCACCACGGCGCCGGTGTACATCACATACACCCGGTCGCAGAACTGCGAGACCACAGCCATGTCGTGGGTGATCAGCAGGATCGCGGTGCCGCGTTCCCGGGCTTTTTCCCGCAGCAGCAACAGCACCTGGCGTTGCACGGTGACGTCGAGGGCAGTGGTGGGTTCATCGGCGATCAGCAACTGAGGGTCGCAGGAAAACGCCAAGGCGATCATCACCCGCTGGCGCATGCCGCCGGAGAGTTCGAAGGGGTAGCTGTCGAGCACTTGCTCGGGGTCGGCGATGTGCATGTCCTGCAGCAGGGCGATGGCCTTGGCACGGGCGGCGGCCTTGCTCAGGCGCTGGTGGTGGATGATCACATCGAGCATCTGCCGGCCAATGCGCCGGGTCGGGTTCAGCGCGGTCATCG
>NZ_JACARK010000997.1:0-1375 GCF_013386655.1 Pseudomonas sp. K5002
CCATCAGCATCAGGCTGACGGTGCAGTTGCCGCCGATGTAGTTCCTGGTGCCCGCGTCCAGTTGCTGGTCGATCACCTTGCGGTTGACCGGGTCCAGCACGATCACCGCGTCATCCTGCATGCGCAGGCTGGAAGCGGCGTCGATCCAGTAACCCTGCCAGCCGGCTTCGCGCAGCTTGGGGAAGACTTCGCTGGTGTAGTCGCCACCCTGGCAGGTCAGAATGACGTCGAGGGTCTTCAGTTCTTCAATGTTGTAGGCGTCCTTGAGCGGAGCAATGTCCTTGCCCACGGACGGCCCTTGACCACCTACATTGGAGGTGGTGAAAAACACCGGCTCAATAAGATCGAAATCCTGCTCTTCCAGCATCCGCTGCATGAGCACGGAACCGACCATACCGCGCCAACCGATCAGACCTACACGTTTCATCGCAACTACACCTTGTTCAAAAGTGGGCCGCCTTGCAGCAACATCTGCAAGCGGGCCCGAGAGATTACAGATTCCGCAGCGCGGCGACTACTGCGTCGCCCATTTCTTGCGTACCGACCTTGGTGCAACCCTGGGACCAGATGTCGCCAGTGCGCAGGCCCTGGTCGAGCACCAGGCTCACGGCCTGCTCGATGGCATCCGCGGCGTCGGTCAGGTTGAAGCTGTAACGCAGCATCATCGACACCGACAAAATGGTCGCCAACGGGTTGGCAATGCCCTGCCCGGCGATGTCCGGCGCCGAACCGTGGCACGGCTCGTACATGCCCTTGTTGTTGGCATCCAGGGACGCCGACGGCAGCATGCCGATGGAACCGGTAAGCATCGAGGCCTGGTCGGACAGGATGTCGCCGAACAGGTTGTCGGTGACGATCACGTCGAACTGCTTCGGTGCACGCACCAGCTGCATGGCGGCGTTGTCGACGTACATGTGGCTCAGCTCGACGTCCGGGTAGTCCTTGGCGACTTCCTCGACGATTTCACGCCACAGCTGGCTGGACGCCAATACGTTGGCCTTGTCCACCGAGCAGACCTTCTTGCCACGCACACGGGCCATGTCGAAACCGACACGGGCGATACGGCGGATTTCACTCTCGCTGTACGGCAGGGTGTCGTAGGCCTGACGCTCGCCATTTTCCAACTCGCGCACGCCCCGTGGCGAGCCGAAGTAGATACCGCCGGTCAGTTCGCGGACGATCAGGATGTCCAGGCCGGCGACGATTTCCGGCTTCAGGCTGGAAGCGTCCGCCAGTTGCGGGTAAAGGATCGCCGGGCGCAGGTTGCCGAACAGGCCCAGTTGCGCACGGATCTTCAGCAGGCCGCGCTCAGGGCGGATGTCACGTTCGATCTTGTCCCATTTCGGGCCACCCACGGCGCCCAGCAGCACAGCGT
>NZ_JACARK010000998.1:0-1961 GCF_013386655.1 Pseudomonas sp. K5002
ATGGCCGCGACGGCACCAGCGGTGTGGACTGGGGCCAGGCGATCAAGATCGGTTATGCGTTGCTGCTGTCGCCGCTGATCGGCTTCGCCTTCGCTGCCCTGCTGTTGCTGGCGCTGCGGGCCTTCGTGAAAAATCGCTCGCTGTACAAAGCGCCGAAAGGCGATACCCCGCCGCCGTGGTGGATTCGCGGCATGCTGATCGCCACCTGCACCGGTGTGTCGTTTGCCCATGGTTCCAACGATGGCCAGAAGGGCATGGGTCTGATCATGTTGATCCTGGTGGGCACCCTGCCGATGGCCTACGCGTTGAACCGCACCATGCCGGCCGGTGAGTCGTTGCAGTTTGCCGCGGTGGCCGAAGTCACCCAGGCAGCCCTGGTAAAAGCGGCGCCGCAACTGGCTCCCGCCGACTCTCGGGGCACCTTGTCGACCTACGTACGCACCAAGGAAGCCACCCCGGAACTGGTGCCCGCCCTGGCCGCCATCACCGGGCATATCGGTGAGGAAGTGAAGAGCTACGGCTCCCTCGCCGCCGTACCGGCCGAGGCCGTGGGCAACGTGCGTAACGACATGTACCTGACCAGCGAAACCATCCGCCTGATGGACAAGGGCAAGGTCGGCAACTTCGATGCCGACACCCAGAACAAGCTGCAACTGTTCAAGCAACAGATCGACAACGCCACACGATTTATCCCGCTGTGGGTCAAGATCGCCGTGGCCATCGCCCTCGGGCTCGGCACCATGGTCGGCTGGAAACGTATCGTGGTGACCGTGGGCGAGAAGATCGGCAAGACCCACCTGACCTACGCCCAGGGCGCATCCGCCGAGATGGTGGCGATGCTGACCATCGGCGCGGCAGACATGTATGGCTTGCCGGTGTCCACCACCCATGTGTTGTCGTCGGGTGTGGCCGGGACCATGGTGGCGAACGGCGGTGGCTTGCAGATGAAGACCATCCGCAACTTGCTGATGGCCTGGGTGCTGACCTTGCCGGCGGCGATTCTGTTATCGGGTAGCCTGTACTGGCTATTCACCCAATTGTTCTGACACAACCCGATAAAAATGTGGGAGCGGGCTTGCTCGCGAATGCGGTGGCTCAGTCACAGACTTATTGACTGACACTCCGCTTTCGCGAGCAAGCCCGCTCCCACATTGGGTTCAGTGGTGAGTTCAGGTGCTAAACAACCCGCCCATCAGCTTCAACCGCTTCTTGTACACCCGCCGCGCCTCCAACGCTTCCTCCAGCGTCACCGCCACAAACCCCGCCCGCTGGTTCGGTTGCATCTGCCCGATCAGATCCAGGTCGGCACTGATCACCGTGCCAATCATCGCGTAGCCCCCGCCCGACACCGCGTCCCGGTGCAGCACAATAGGCTCCAGGCCCGCCGGCACCTGGATCGAGCCGATGGGGTAGCAACTGTCGACGATGTTCGACGGATCGGACCCGGCGCCAAACGGTTGTTCGCGTGGCTGAAAGCTCAAGGCATTGCCGCCCTTGAAGCGATAGCCGATGCGGTCGGCCTCCGACCCCACCGTCCAGGGCTCGGCAAAAAAGCTGCTTTTGGCGGCGGGCGTCAGTCGCTCGTAATACAGCCCCGGCACCACCCGCAGGGTCACGTCCCCACCCACCGATTGGCGCAACGCCATGGGCAAACTGTTCCCCGCCCGGCCTTTGCCGCTGGCTTCGCCCACGGGCAGTTCATCACCCTCCACCAGCCGCCGCCCGTGAAACCCGCCCAACGCACCCAGGGTGTAAGTGGACCGGCTGCCCAATACCAGCGGCACGTCAATACCACCAGCCACCGCGAGGTAAGTCCGTGCGCCGGCCCTGGGAAATTCAAAGCGCAGCACTTGCCCGGCCCGCACTTCAAACGCGGTGTCCTGATGCACCACCACGCCGTCCAGGCGCGGCGACATCAGCGCCCCGCACAACGCCACCAGGGCATCCTGCTGAAACTCCAG
>NZ_JACARK010000999.1:0-344 GCF_013386655.1 Pseudomonas sp. K5002
CCAGGCCTGCGAGCGCGGCGAAACCACGCGCAAGGACGCCGCCGGCGTGATCCTCTACAGCGCCGAACGCGCTACCCAGATGGCCCTCGACGCGATCCAGATTCTCGGCGGCAATGGCTATATCAATGAATTCCCGGCTGGTCGTCTATTGCGTGACGCCAAGCTGTATGAAATCGGTGCCGGCACCAGTGAGATCCGGCGCATGTTGATCGGTCGCGAACTGTTTAACGAAACCCGCTGAACGGAGCGCGCACCATGGCTACCCTGCACACCCAGCTCAACCCGCGCTCGGCGGAATTCGCCGCCAACAGCGCGGCGATGCTCCAACAGGTCGACGCCCTGCA
>NZ_JACARK010001000.1:0-4108 GCF_013386655.1 Pseudomonas sp. K5002
CCTGTCGGGTCAGGTCGCGCCAGATGATCCGCACCTGCTGGCGGGTGCGCTGGCGGCGCAGAACCCGTCCCAGTTCGTCTTCTGTCTCGGCTTGTTGCACGGCCGCCGCAATCTGTCCGCACAGCTCGCCGGGGGCAAAGCTGCGGTCCAGTTCGCCCCAGGCCACCAGCTCGAGCAACATCAAAGGGTCACGAACACTCTGTTCAATGACGAAATCACTGGCGGCGCACACACGGGCGAAGTCAGCCCAACGTTGCGGCGTCCACTCAGAAAGGCCATTATCGCCGTCCAATCCGGCCACGGCGTCACGAAATGACTGCTCGGCCCGCTTGGCAAATGGAAGCAGGATGGCCGGGAGTTCGGCCTGCATTGGAAGGCTCATGGTCTATCCTTGATCGGCGCGTAAAGGGCTTGTAGCTGTGAACGCAAGAACCACGCTCGGTGAAGGACTGTCGAACAAAGGTTAGAAATAGCTGAAAATTTTTCTTTTTTGGCAGTCAACATCAAATCTCTACCCTTTCTTGTTCGCAAAAGATCAACAATAACGATTATGCTCGCCAGCTAGACCGAGCAATCCGCTCAGTCTTGTGTAGTTTTACTACTCGTATATACATTCGAAAGGCTGAAATGGCCGACGATTTGTAGTAAAACTACAGGACGCCGAAGCAACCTTCGGCCATCCAAGAATTTATGTCGTCTGCCCACAAGGCCAGTCGCAAACTTCAGGCAACCGATTCTGGTAGCCTTTCCGCCCTGGAGCAAGCCATGCAAGACCTCGATCCCGTCGAAACCCAGGAATGGCTGGACGCCCTGGAATCGGTTCTCGACAAAGAAGGCGAAGACCGTGCTCACTACCTGATGACCCGTATGGGCGAACTCGCGACCCGCAGCGGCTCGCAACTGCCCTACGCCATCACCACGCCGTATCGCAACACCATCCCGGTAACCCACGAAGCACGCATGCCTGGCGACCTGTTCATGGAACGCCGCATTCGCTCGCTGGTACGCTGGAACGCCATGGCGATGGTAATGCGCACGAACTTGAAAGATTCTGACCTGGGCGGTCACATCTCCAGCTTCGCTTCCAGCGCAACCCTGTATGACATCGGCTTCAACTACTTCTTCCAGGCCCCGACCGAAGAACATGGCGGCGACCTGATCTACTTCCAGGGCCACACCTCGCCAGGCGTCTACGCCCGTGCGTTCATGGAAGGCCGCATCACCGAAGAACAAATGAACAACTTCCGCCAGGAAGTCGACGGCCAGGGCCTCTCGTCCTATCCGCACCCTTGGCTGATGCCTGATTTCTGGCAGTTCCCGACGGTATCCATGGGCCTGGGCCCGATCCAGGCGATCTACCAGGCACGCTTCATGAAGTACCTGGAAGCCCGTGGCTTCATCCCTGAAGGCAAGCAGAAAGTCTGGTGCTTCCTGGGCGACGGCGAGTGTGACGAGCCGGAATCCCTGGGCGCCATCTCCCTGGCCGGCCGCGAGAAGCTGGACAACCTGATCTTCGTCATCAACTGCAACCTGCAGCGCCTCGACGGCCCGGTTCGCGGCAACGGCAAGATCATCCAGGAACTCGAAGGCGTGTTCCGTGGTGCTCAGTGGAACGTGACCAAAGTCATCTGGGGCCGTTTCTGGGACCCACTGCTGGCCAAGGACGTCGACGGCATCCTGCAACGTCGCATGGACGAAGTCATCGACGGCGAGTACCAGAACTACAAGGCCAAAGACGGCGCGTTCGTACGTGAACACTTCTTCAACACGCCTGAACTCAAGGCAATGGTTGCAGACCTGTCCGACGACGAGATCTGGAAACTCAACCGTGGCGGCCACGACCCGTACAAGGTCTACGCGGCGTACCACGAAGCGGTCAACCACAAAGAACAACCGACCGTCATCTTGGCCAAGACCATCAAGGGTTATGGCACCGGTGCCGGCGAAGCGAAGAACACTGCGCACAACACCAAGAAAGTCGATGTCGACAGCCTGAAGTTGTTCCGCGACCGCTTCGACATCCCGGTCAAGGACGAAGAGCTGGAGAACCTGCCGTTCTTCAAGCCGGAGCCAAACAGCGCCGAAGCCCGCTACCTCAGCGAGCGTCGCACTGCACTGGGCGGTTTCGTGCCTCAGCGCCGCGCCAAGAGCTTCAACATCCCGACTCCGCCACTGGATACCCTCAAGGCAATCCTGGACGGCTCGGGCGACCGTGAAATCTCCACCACCATGGCCTTCGTGCGGATCCTCGCGCAGCTGGTCAAGGACAAGGAAATCGGCTCGCGTATCGTGCCGATCATCCCGGACGAAGCCCGTACCTTCGGTATGGAAGGCATGTTCCGTCAGTTGGGCATCTACTCCTCCGTCGGCCAGCTCTACGAGCCAGTCGATAAAGACCAGGTGATGTTCTACAAGGAAGACAAGAAGGGCCAGATCCTCGAAGAAGGCATCAACGAAGCGGGCGCCATGAGCTCCTTCATCGCTGCCGGTACTTCGTACTCCAGCCACAACCAGCCGATGCTGCCGTTCTACATCTTCTACTCGATGTTCGGTTTCCAGCGTATTGGCGACCTGGCTTGGGCAGCAGGCGACAGTCGTACCCGTGGCTTCCTGATCGGCGGTACTGCCGGGCGGACCACGCTGAACGGCGAAGGCCTGCAACACGAAGACGGTCACAGCCACATCCTGGCGGGCACCATCCCGAACTGCCGCACCTTTGATCCAACCTACGGCTATGAGCTGGCGGTGATCATCCAGGACGGCATGAAGAAGATGACCGAAGAGCAGCAGGACGTTTTCTACTACATCACCGTGATGAACGAGTCCTACCAGCAGCCAGCCATGCCGGCCGGTGTCGAGGAAGGCATCATCAAGGGCATGTACCTGCTCGAAGAAGACACCAAGGAAGCCGCTCACCACGTGCAACTGATGGGCTCCGGCACCATCCTGCGCGAAGTGCGTGAAGCTGCAAAAATCCTGCGTGAAGAGTTCAACGTCGGTGCTGACGTATGGAGCGTTACCAGCTTCAACGAACTGCGTCGCGACGGCCTGGCCGTAGAGCGCAGCAACCGCCTGCACCCGGGCCAGAAGCCTGCGCGCACCTACGTCGAAGAGTGCCTGGCTGGCCGTAAGGGTCCGGTTATCGCCTCTACCGACTACATGAAGCTGTTTGCTGAACAAATTCGTCAGTGGGTACCGTCCAAGGAATTCAAAGTCCTGGGCACCGACGGTTTCGGCCGTAGTGACAGCCGCAAGAAGCTGCGTCACTTCTTCGAAGTCGACCGTCACTTCGTGGTGTTGGCAGCCCTGGAAGCCTTGGCTGACCGTGGTGAAATCGAACCCAAGGTGGTAGCAGACGCTATCGTCAAGTTCGGGATCAACCCGGAAAAACGCAACCCACTGGACTGCTGAGGAGACTTTCTGTGAGCGAACTCATTCGCGTACCTGACATCGGCAGCGGTGAAGGTGAAGTAATTGAACTGTTTGTGAAGGTCGGCGACACCGTCGAAGCCGACCAGAGCATCCTGACCCTGGAATCGGACAAGGCGAGCATGGAAATCCCTGCTCCCAAGGCCGGCGTGGTCAAAAGCCTGAAAGTGAAGCTGGGCGACCGCCTGAAAGAAGGCGACGAACTGCTTGAGCTGGAAATCGAAGGTGCCGCTGATGCGGCCCCTGCGGCGGCCGCTCCTGCTGCTGCCCCGGCGCCTGCCGCCGAGAAGCCTGCCGCTGCTGCCGAGGCCCCTGCGGCTCCGGCGGCTGCACCTGCCGCCGAAACAGTCCAGGACATTCATGTTCCGGACATCGGTTCGTCGGGCAAGGCCAAGATCATCGAACTGCTGGTTAAAGTCGGCGACACCGTCGAAGCTGATCAATCGCTGATCACCCTGGAGTCCGACAAGGCCTCCATGGAAATCCCTTCGCCGGCAGCCGGCGTGGTGGAAAGCATTGCCGTGAAGCTGGAAGACGAAGTCGGCACTGGTGACTTCATCCTCAAGCTGAAAGTAGCGGGCGCTTCGGCTCCTGCTGCTGCCGCTCCAGCCGCCGCTGCTCCGGCCGCCAAGGCTGAAGCCGCACCGGCTGCCGCCGCGCCTGCACCTGCGCCTGCTGC
>NZ_JACARK010001001.1:0-2630 GCF_013386655.1 Pseudomonas sp. K5002
AGCCACCACCGCCACCGCCTCCCCCGCCGCCACGACCGCTGCTGCTAAGAATCGCCAGCAGGATAGCGCCAACGGGCAGGCCCATGCGATTGCACAGCCACAACACTGCCAGCAACAGGATGAACAGGCCAATGGAAATGCCCGGGTTTTGCTTGGCGAAGTTGGCCTCGGACACATGCGCCGGTACGGCCAGCGGATCGCCGCCCACCACCTGCAGCATCGCCGCCACGCCGTCGCTGATGCCCTTGCTGTAGTTGCCCGCCTTGAACGCCGGGGCGATCACCTGGTTGATGATCACCCAGGACTGCGCATCCGTGAGCACGCCTTCCAGGCCATAACCCACTTCGATGCGAATCTTGTGCTCATCCCGGGCGACGATCAGCAGGGCGCCGTTGTCCTTGCCCTTCTGGCCGATGCCCCACGCGCGGCCCAGTTGATAACCGAAGTCTTCAATGGGCACGCCTTGCAGGTCGGGCACGGTGACCACCACGATCTGGTCGCCGCTGGTCTGCTCCAGCGCCTGCAACTGCTGGGTCAGCTGCGCACGCACGGCCGGGTCGATCATCTGGGCGTTGTCCACCACCCGTCCGGTCAGGGCCGGGAAATTCAGGGCGGCCTGGGCGGTCAGGCTGAAGGCCAGCAGCACCGCCGCCATCAGCCAAGCGCGCTTGCCCATCAGAATTTCACTTGCGGCGCTTTATCGGCATCGGCACTCGTGGCCTCGAAGTTGGCGCGGACCGGCAAGTCGCTGTACATCACGCTGTGCCACAGGCGGCCAGGGAAGGTGCGGATCTCGGTGTTGTAGGCCTGCACTGCCTGGATAAAGTCGCGGCGGGCCACGGCGATGCGATTTTCGGTGCCTTCAAGCTGCGATTGCAGGGCCAGGAAGTTCTGGTTGGCCTTCAGGTCCGGGTAGCGCTCGGACACCACCATCAAACGGCTGAGTGCACCGCTCAAACCGTCCTGGGCTTGCTGGAACTGCTTGAGTTTCTCGGGATTGTCGAGGGTGCTGGCGTCCACCTGGATCGAGGTGGCCTTGGCCCGCGCTTCGATCACGGCCGTCAGGGTGTCCTGTTCATGGGCGGCGTAGCCCTTGACCACTTCCACCAGGTTGGGGATCAGGTCGGCGCGCCGCTGGTACTGGTTCTGCACCTGGGCCCAGGCCGCCTTGGCCTGTTCGTCCAGGGTCGGGATCTTGTTGATGCCGCAACCGCTCAGCACGGTGCTCACCAGTATCAATGCCACGGCCTTCCAGCCCCAACGGTAACCTTGTGCTGCTTGCATGGTGTTTCTCCTGCCAAACCTATGAAATTTACCGACTGACGCGTTAGCCACGGGCTTAGGGCATAATCCGCCACCACCCACTGGATTGCATCGTGCCAATCAGCTAAAAGATGCCCAGCGCCAATAAGAGTTCAGAAGTGTGCGGTATTTATCTGAACAACACCCGAACAACAATAGACGCTCTCCGGTCCCAAGGCTGCGAGAAAGGATTTTCATGAAGAAGCTGTGTTTGCTGGGCCTTGTTGTCAGTTTGGCCACTCATTCCGTATTAGCCGAAACAAAGCCCGCAGTGCTCAAGGACAAGGACGCCTTCGTCAGTGACCTGCTCAAGCAGATGACCCTTGATGAGAAGATCGGCCAATTGCGCCTGATCAGCATCGGCCCCGAAATGCCCCGCGAACTGATCCGCAAGGAAATCGCCGCCGGTCGCATCGGCGGCACCTTCAATTCGATAACCCGCCCGGAAAACCGTCCGATGCAGGACGCAGCCATGCGCAGCCGGTTGAAGATCCCGATGTTCTTCGCCTATGACGTGATCCACGGCCACCGCACGATATTCCCCATCAGCCTGGCCCTGGCTTCCAGCTGGGACATGGACGCCATCGGCCACTCCGGGCGCATCGCCGCCCAGGAAGCTGCCGCCGACAGCCTCGACATCACCTTCGCGCCGATGGTCGACATCTCCCGCGACCCGCGCTGGGGCCGTACCTCCGAAGGCTTTGGCGAAGACACCTACCTGACCTCGCGCATTGCCGAAGTGATGGTCAAGGCCTTCCAGGGCAGCAGCCCGGCCAAGGCCGACAGCATCATGGCCAGCGTCAAGCACTTCGCCCTGTATGGCGCGGTGGAAGGCGGTCGCGACTACAACGTGGTCGACATGAGCCCGGTCAAGATGTACCAGGACTACCTGCCGCCCTACCACGCCGCCATCAAGGCCGGCGCCGGTGGCGTGATGGTTGCGCTGAACTCGATCAACGGCGTACCCGCCACCGCCAACACCTGGCTGATGAACGACCTGCTGCGCAAGGACTGGGGCTTCAAGGGCCTGGCCGTGAGCGACCACGGTGCGATCTTCGAGCTGATCAAGCACGGCGTGGCCAAGGACGGGCGTGAAGCCGCCAAGCTGGCGATCAAGGCCGGCATCGACATGAGCATGAACGACTCGCTCTACGGCAAGGAATTGCCCGGCCTGCTGAAGTCCGGCGAGATCGAACAGAGCGACATCGACAACGCCGTGCGCGAAGTGCTCGGCGCCAAGTACGACATGGGCCTGTTCGCCGACCCGTACCTGCGCATCGGCAAGGCCGAGGATGACCCGGCCGACACCTACGCCGAAAGCCGCCTGC
>NZ_JACARK010001002.1:0-1881 GCF_013386655.1 Pseudomonas sp. K5002
CTGGGGGGCATTGTGCATATCGCCAGGGTCGCCCTCGGCGCGCCGTCGATGGCCCAGGCATCGGGCGAGGTCTGGTTGACCATCAGCCTCAGCCTGGCGAGCCTGTTCGCGGGCCTGCTGTTGATGACAGTTGCGGAGACGGTCGCGCACCTGGCCGACAACCACATCACTCGCCACTTGCGCCTGGCCATCGCCCAGCGCCTGAGCCAGGTGCCGCTGGGCTGGTTCACCGAGCGGGCGTCGGGCGAGGTCAAGCAGGCAATGCAGGACGATATCGGCACCCTGCATAGCCTGACTGCGCATTTCTACACCACCGTGGGCCGTTGTGCCGGGGCCGTGCTGCTGTCGGCGGCTTATCTGTTCATGGTGGACTGGCGCATGGCGCTGGTCTCGCTGTTGCCGTTTCCGGGGTTTTTGCTGTTTTTTACCCGGGCGATGAAAGCCAGCGGCAGCCACATGCAGTCCTTTGTCGAGCGCATGACCCGGGTCAATAACGCGGTGGTCGAGTTCGTCAACGGCATTCCGGTGGTCAAGGCCTTCGGTGCCACCGGCAAGGCCCACGCCAGTTACCGCAAGGCGGTAGATGAGTTCAGCGAAGCCTTCGTTGAGTTCACCCGTCCACTGGTGGGGACGATGGCCAATGCCAACGCGATGATCGCCCCGGTGACGGTGCTCGCCATGGTGCTGACGTTTGGCCTGGTGTTTGTCAGCCTGGGCTGGATCAGCGCGGTGGAGGTGCTGCCGTTCGCCATTGTCGCACCGGGCATTTGCGCGCCGCTGATGCTGCTGAGTTACATCGTGCATGATCTGGACAACGCCACCGGCGCGGCCCAGCGCGTGCAGGCACTGCTGGCGACGCCGGTGCTGGCGCAGGTGGAGCCGGGGTGCGAACGCTTGCCCAAGGACGCCGAAGTACGCGTCGAAAACCTCGGGTACGCCTACGACCCGCAGCACCCGGTACTGTCGAACATCAGCTTTACCCTCAAGCCTGGCACCGTAACCGCCATCGTCGGGGCCTCGGGTTCGGGCAAGTCGACCCTGGCGCGCCTGCTGCTGCGGTTTTTTGACCCGACCGAGGGGCGTATCACCCTGGGCGGCGTCGACCTGCGGCAGATCGAGACCTCGCAGCTCTACAACCTGATCGGCTTTGTGCTGCAAGAGGTTCGCCTGGTCCACGCCAGCGTTGCCGAAAACATCGCCCTCGGCCGGCCCAGCGCCAGCCGCAAGGAAATCGAGGCGGCGGCACGGGCCGCGAATATTCATGAGTGCATCATCGGCTTGCCACGGGGCTATGCCTCGGTGATCGGCGAGGACGCGCAGTTATCCGGTGGCGAGCAGCAGCGTATCAGCATCGCCCGCGCAGTATTGCTGGCGCCGCCGGTGCTGGTGCTGGATGAACCCACGGCCGCCGCCGATGCTGCAAACGAGGTGGCAATCCAGGAGGCGCTGTCGCGCTTCGCCCAAGGGCGCACGCTGTTGGTGATTGCCCATCGCCTCGATACCGTGATGCACGCCGACCACATCATCGTGCTGGAAAACGGCCGTATTGTTGAACAGGGCACCCATCCTCGACTGATCGCGCAAGAGGGCCGTTATGCGCGCCTGTGGGCGTCGGGCGGTTACAAACAGACCCGCGAACAGGCGCTGCCGACATGCTGAAAACCTTTATCGAACTGTTGGGCGATGACGGGCCGGTCTTCCGTCGCTATGTCGGGAAAGTGATGT
Source organism: Pseudomonas sp. K5002 (assembly GCF_013386655.1). Taxonomy (NCBI): domain Bacteria; kingdom Pseudomonadati; phylum Pseudomonadota; class Gammaproteobacteria; order Pseudomonadales; family Pseudomonadaceae; genus Pseudomonas; species Pseudomonas sp. K5002. The sequence continues at coordinate 1,726 of NZ_JACARK010001002.1, forward strand.
TCTACGGTGCGCTGTGCGGGCTGACCCTCGCCGCCCTGGTGCCGGTACTCACCGACATGCTCAACGGTGATCTGGCCGAAGCGGCGTTGTGGCTGGTGGTGTTCCTGGCGGCGGTGGCGACGTGTTGGGCTACGCGACGCGAGGTTGAAAAGGCTG
>NZ_JACARK010001003.1:0-782 GCF_013386655.1 Pseudomonas sp. K5002
CGCCCTCGGCGAGCAGGTGGGATGGCTGGTCTGTGACCGCGCCAGCGTGGGTGTCGGCCGACGCCATGGATGACAGCCCGAGGCCCGCGATGACAGTCAGGCCGAGTACCAGGGACGAAGCTTTCGAGAGATTGAACATGATGAGGCTCCTACGCGTGAGTCAGCCGGATTGGCTGGTGGTCGTAGTTAATCGCCGGGGTGTATCTGCCATGTGTGCCCAGGCGTGGCGAAATGCGGGTTCGCGTATCCAGGCGGGGTTCCCATACAGTCCGATACAAACCACGGGAAGGTTTACAGCGTTTGGGCCGATCCGTAGATTGCACCAGGCAAGTGGTTCGTCAGCGCCCAAGACCGGGTGACGAAAGCAAGAGGAAGCCGAGCAGTGTCCACCCGCGATTCAGCTGTATTCGCCCACCGTTACCGCGCCTTTCTGTTCGATATGGATGGCACACTCCTGAACTCCATTGCCGCCGCCGAGCGCGTATGGGCCACCTGGGCTGAACGCCATGGGCTGGATGTCGAGGCTTTTCTGAAGACCATCCATGGTGCCCGGGCCATCGATACCATCACCCGCCAGGCGTTGCCCGGTGTGGACGCGCAGGCTGAGGCGCAGTGGATTACCGAGGCTGAACTTGAGGATGTGGAAGGGGTGGTGGCGATTGCGGGCGCGGTGGAATTCCTCAACGCATTGCCCGGCGATCAATGGGCGCTGGTTACGTCTGCCCCCAAGGCACTGGCTCTGCGCCGTATGCAGGCGGCCGGGATCAGCCCGCCGGCGGTGC
>NZ_JACARK010001004.1:0-2532 GCF_013386655.1 Pseudomonas sp. K5002
CACGCGCCACGGCTTCTTCGTTGAAGCACCAGAGGTCTTCCAGCGACCCGCCGCCACGTGCCAGGATCAGCGCGTCGAAGCCGCGTGCATCGGCCAGCTTCAGTGCGCGGACGATCTGCGCCACGGCTTCACGACCTTGTACGGCTGTCGGGATCAACGTCAGTTCCACGTTGGGTGCCCGGCGGCGGAACACGCTGATGATGTCGCGAATCACCGCGCCGGTGGGCGAGCTGATAATCCCGATGCGCCGTGGGTGTGCGGGCAGCGGCACCTTGCGCTCGACACTGAACAGGCCTTCGGCGCTGAGTTTTTCCTTCAGCGCGTCGAAGGCCAGGCGCAGTGCGCCGTCACCGGCCGGCTCCACCGTGTCGAGAATCAGCTGATAGTCGCCACGGCCCTCAAACAGCGAGACCTTGCCCCGCACCTTCACCGCCAGGCCGTCTTTCAACGCCTGGCGCACCCGTGCGGCGTTCTGCCGGAACAGCGCACAACGCACCTGGGCGCCACTGTCCTTGAGGGTGAAATACACGTGGCCGGAGGCCGGGCGGGCGAGGTTGGAGATCTCGCCTTCGACCCAGATATTGGTGAACACGTCTTCCAGCAACACCCGCGCGCGGCCGTTGAGCTGGCTGACAGTCAGGACTTCGCGGTCCAGGCCCAGACGGGCAAAGGGATCTTTAATCATGGGCGGCAGTTTATAGGCATTCGTGCAGGGTTTGACAGAACTGCTCCACCAGCGCGTTCGGCGTTTGCTGGCAGGCGAGGGCGACGGTGCTTTGGCAATCGGGATCGGCCAGGGGTAAAAAATGGATGTTGGCCGGCGCAATGTCCTGCATCGACTCCGGCAGCAAGGCGATCCCGAATCCGGCCTGGATCAGCTGTAACTGCGTGGTCTTGCGCGACATCACCCGCGCCGCCTTGGGGAAAAATCCTGCACGCATGCACAACTCGGCTGACAGGTAACTCAGCCCTCCGCGCTGGGGGTGAGGGATCGAGATAAAAGCTTCGTTCTTCAGTTGCGCCAAATCGATACCGGATGTGTGCCCGGCCAACCGGTGGTTCGGCGGCACGGCCAGCAACAGCCTTTCGCTATATAAAGGCACGATGCGCACGCCTTCGCGCTGGCGCAACACCGGTAAGCGCAACAGCCCGACCTCCAGTCGGCCGTCGGCGATTTCTTCCAACTGGGCTTCGGAGGACAGTTTGGCGATGTCCATCGACACGCTCGGGCATCGTTCCAGCCAGGCACCGATGCCGCGCAGCAGGCGGCCACTCATCGGCACCGTGCTCGAATGGCTCATCCGCAGCGTGCCGAGCTGTCCATTGCCCACTTGCGTCGCCATCTCACTGGCCTTGAGCAGTTCGCCCAGCAGGTTGCGAGCCCGCGGATAAAAAGCCTCTCCCGCAGCCGTCAGTCTTGGCTGGCGCGCGGTACGCTCGAACAATGGCGTTTGCAGCAGGTTTTCCAGCTCCTTGATCTGCCGGCTCAGTGCCGATTGCGCTACAAACAGCCGCTCGGCCGCTGCGCTGAAGCTGCCGCTCTCGGCGATTTCGACGAAGTAACGCAATTGCCGGGTGGAAATCACAAGTCATGCCTTTTCGAGATGAGTGATGGGCTTTGAAGATATTAGTCGCAACGCTTGCCAATGGCTAAAGTGATGGCCATCTCTAATAAGGAATACGTCATGAGTCCGGTCGAGTTGTTGAGTCATTGGTCGTTTGGCGGTGTGGACTGGCTGGTGATAGGCGTGGCGATTGCCCTGGCGTATATCGTGTTCGGCATTGCAGGCTTTGGTACCGCATTGGTCGCGGGGCCGATCCTGATTCTGTTCATGCCGCTGTCGAAGATCATCCCCTTGCTGGTGCTGCTGGATTTTGTCGCGGCCTTCGGCAACCTTCTGCAATCGCGCCGGGATGTGGTGAAACCGGAGTTGTTCAGGCTACTGCCGTGCATGGCGATTGGCTGCACCCTTGGGGTGATCTTCCTGCTCAACCTGCACTCTGATTTATTGCTGCTGTTGATGGGGCTGTTTATCAGCGCCTATGCGATCTACAGCCTGGCGGTGAAGGCCAAGCCCACGCAGATGGCAGCCGGCTGGGCGATTCCCATGGGGGTTGTCGGCGGGCTGTTTGGCGCGTTGTTTGGCAGTGGCGGCTTTCTGTATGCGATCTACCTCAACAGCCGATTGCCCAAGGATGGCGCGCGGGCGACCCAGAGTGCGTTGATCAGTTGCAGCACGGTGGTGCGCCTGAGCCTGTTTCTGATCGCGGGCGTGTATGCCGAGCTACCCTTGTTGATGTTGGCGGTGTGCCTGTTGCCGGCCATGGCGCTCGGGCTGTGGGCGGGGCGGCGGTTGACCCTGCGCATGTCCCGCGAGGCGTTTGTGCGGTTGTTGACCTGGCTGGTGCTGGCCAGTGGCATTGCCTTGATTGCCCGTTACTTGAGTACTTGACCTGATTGTTTCAGGGATTAAGCTGCCAGCCTTCAGGGCCTCTTCGCGAGCAAGCCCGCTCCCACATTTGGAACGCATT
>NZ_JACARK010001004.1:2582-2782 GCF_013386655.1 Pseudomonas sp. K5002
CTTGCTCGCGAAGGCGCCAGTAGCCACGCCGCAGGACTCCCATGAATTCCCAAAGCATCCTTGTCCCGAAAATCTCCACGCTACCCGTCCACGAACCCCGCGCCCGGGCGATCGTGCGCTGGCTGGTGCGCAAGAACATCGTCAAGGAAGAACTCACCACCTGCGGGCGCACCGGCAACCGCATGGGCTATGCCCTGGCC
>NZ_JACARK010001005.1:0-404 GCF_013386655.1 Pseudomonas sp. K5002
CGCCGTTACGGCCCGAGGCACCGAACCCGGCGGTTTGCGCCTCGATGATTGCGATTTTCAGCTCGGGCGCCTGGCGCTTCAGGTAATACGCGGTCCAGAGCCCGGTGTAGCCGGCGCCGATGATGGCCACGTTGACGTCCAGGTCCTGCTCCAGGGACGCGCGTGCCAGCAGCGGCTCGTCCAGCTGGTCCATCCATAAACTGATATTGCGCCATGCAGGCATGCCAAGCTCCACCACCACACTTCGATGGCAGTGATCCTAGAGCCTGGCCTCAGGGGCTGTCTTGCGCGCGTGCACGCAGGGAAATTTGTTTGACGTAGGCCTTGGGCGACTGGCCGGTGTGCTGGCGGAAGCTGCTGTAGAACGCCGACGTCGAATTGAAGCCGGCGGCAAACGCCAGTTC
>NZ_JACARK010000101.1:0-25594 GCF_013386655.1 Pseudomonas sp. K5002
ACTTCCCTGCCCTGCCTGGCCACCTCGCTGATCGCCGCCCTGCGCGGCCAGCGGGAAATTGCCGTGGGCAACGTGATCGGCAGCAACCTGTTCAACCTGCTTGGGGTGCTGGGCTTTACCGCCCTCGTGGCGCCCTCGCCGTTGTCGGTGTCGCCCAATGCCCTGGATTTCGACCTGCCGGTAATGCTCGGCGTGGTCGCCCTGTGCCTGCCGGTGTTTTATTCGGGCTACCGCGTCACCCGGGCCGAAGGCCTGGTGTTCCTGGGCCTGTACCTGGTGTACGGGCTGCACGTGGTGTCGTTCACCTTCGGCATGCCGCTGGCCAACAAGCTTGAACAACTGATGCTGTATTACGTCCTGCCAGCGCTGGTGGCTTTCCTGTTGTTCACCTCGCTGCAAGCCTGGCGCCGCCAACACAAGAGGGAATCGCAATGACCGAACAGAAAAAGCCCGGCGTTGAAATGCGCCGCCAGGTGATGGGTGATGTGTTTGTCGATCGGGCGCTGGGCAATGCCACGGAGTTCAGCCAGCCGCTGCAGGATTTCGTCAACGAGCATGCCTGGGGCAGCGTGTGGAATCGCGAAGGGTTGCCGCTGAAAACCCGCAGCCTGATCACCCTCGCCGCGTTGACCGCCCTCAAGTGCCCGCAGGAACTCAAGGGCCACGTGCGCGGCGCGCTGAACAACGGTTGCACTGTGGAAGAGATTCGCGAGGCGCTGCTGCATTGTGCGGTGTATGCCGGTGTGCCGGCGGCCATTGACGCCTTCCGCGCCGCGCAGGAAGTGATCGACAGCTACCAGAAAGACGCCTAGATCCAGCCACCCGCCTGCAACACGAAAATCCCGATATTCGTGGTCACCGCCGCCATCAGGGTGGTGATCACGATAATCGCGGCCGCCAGTTCATGATTGCCCTCCGCCGCCCGCGCCATGACAAAACTGGCCGCCGCCGTGGGCGCGCCGAAGTACAGGAACAGAATCCCCAACTCCGGCCCACGGAACCCCAGCAGCCACGCCCCCAGGGTCGCGATCACCGGCAGCCAGACCATCTTCATCAAGCTGGCACTCAGGGCCATGTCGCCGCTTTTGCGCAGCGCCGCCAACGACAACGTGCCACCGATACAGATCAACGCCAATGGCAACGTCATGTCCGCCAGGTACTGCCCGGAGGATTCCAGCCAGCCAGGCAAGCCAATCTGGAAGTACGCGAAGGGCGCCGCCGCGATCACGCTGATGATCAACGGGTTGGCCAGCACGCTTTTGAAAATGCTCCACGGGTCGGACTTGATCACCGGGCTGTACACCGCCAGCACAATGGTCGACAGGGTGTTGTAGAACAGGATCACCAGCGCCGCGAGCACCGCGCCGAGGGAAATCCCGTAGTCGCCGTACATACTGGCGGCCAGGGCCAGGCCGATCACCCCGTTGTTACCGCGAAACGCGCCTTGGGCGTAGATGCCGCGATCTTCCCGCGGGCATCGAAAGATCGCCCAGCCCCAGGCCAGGGCGAAACTCACCAGCGTGGCGACGGCGAAGTAGATCAGCAGGCCCGGCTTGAGGGCTGAATGCAGGTCGGCATGGAGAATCCCGAGGAACAGCAACGCCGGCATGGTGACGTTGAACACCAGGGCCGAGGCGATGTGGATAAAGTTGTCGTTGATCCAGTTGATGCGCTTGAGTAGGACGCCCAGGAACAGCATGGCAAACACCGGCGCGGTGATGTTCAGGGTTTGTAGGAAGATAGCCAGCATGCCGGGGAGAACCTTGGGTGGGCGTCGGTAGGTGGCTAATGATAAGCCAGCATGGCCAGCTTCGTCTGGACTACCGCTTTCGCGAGCAAGCCCGCTCCCACATTTGACCGAGTTCTACCTTTGGAATGCAGTCAAATGTGGGAGCGGGCTTGCTCGCGAAGCAGGCGACTCGGTCTTAAGTAATCGGTGCCGGATTGAACAACGTAATGTCGTTATGCAGCTTGTGCTGCTCCGCCCATGTCTGCTTCTTGCCGCTGGCCACATCCAGGTAGAAGTGGAACAACTCCCAACCCAGCTCCTCAATCGTCGCCCGGCCGGTGGCGATCCGCCCGGCGTCGATATCAATCAGGTCAGGCCAACGCTGCGCCAGCTCCGTCCGGGTCGAGACCTTAACCACCGGCGCCATCGCCAGCCCATAGGGCGTGCCACGCCCGGTGGTGAACACATGCAAATTCATCCCCGCCGCCAACTGCAACGTGCCGCACACAAAATCACTCGCCGGCGTGGCGCAAAAGATCAGGCCCTTGCGATTGAACCGCTCGCCCGGGCCAAGCACGCCATTGATCGCACTACTGCCCGACTTGACGATGGAACCCAACGACTTCTCGACAATATTCGACAACCCACCCTTCTTGTTCCCCGGCGTAGTGTTGGCGCTGCGATCTGCCTCGCCCTTGGCCAGGTAGCGGTCGTACCAGTCCATTTCCCGCACCAGTTCCCGGGCCACGTCCTGGTTCTCGGCACGGGAAGTCAGCAGGTAGATCGCATCGCGCACTTCGGTCACTTCGGAAAACATCACCGTCGCGCCCGCCCGCAGCAGCAAATCCGAGGCATAACCCAGCGCCGGGTTCGCGGTAATCCCCGAGAACGCATCACTGCCGCCACACTGCATGCCGAGGATCAACTCCGACGCCGGTACGGTTTCCCGCCGGCGCAGGTCGAGTTTCTTCAGGCGGGTTTCGGCCAGTTCCATGATCTGTTCGATCATTTCGGTAAAGCCGTGGCTGGAGTCCTGCAACCGATACAGCCATGGCTCACTCAGGTCCACCGAGCTGTCGTTGTCATGCATCACCTGCCCGGCCTGCAACTTCTCGCAACCCAGGCTGATCACCAGGGCTTCACCGCCCAGGTTCGGATTGCGCGCCAGGTTACGCACGGTGCGGATCGGGATGTAGGCGTCGGTGGCCGTGATCGCCACGCCGCAGCCGTAGCTGTGGGTCAGCGCCACCACGTCATCGACGTTCGGGTACTTGGGCAGCAACTCGTCCTTGATGCGCTTCACCGCATGGTCCAGCACGCCCGTGACGCACTGAACCGTGGTGGTAATCCCGAGGATATTGCGCGTGCCCACGGTGCCGTCGGCATTGCGATAACCCTCGAAGGTAAAGCCTTCCAGGGGCGCCTGGGCCTCGGGCACTTCAGTGGACAGCGGCAAGCTGTCCAGCGGCGGCGCCGTGGGCATGCGCAGTTGATCTTCCTGCACCCAACTGCCGCGGGGAATCGGGCGCAGGGCATAACCGATGGTCTGGCCGTAGCGAATGATGCGGCCGCCTTCGGGGATGTCTTCCAGCGTCACCTTGTGGCTTTGGGGAATGAAATCCACCGTCACCAGGCCGTCGGGAAACTCGGTCCCCGCCGGTACGCCCTGGTCGTTGACCACAATCACCACGTTATCCAGTGCGTGCAAACGGATGGAGCGTGGCGAATCGGCATGTTCAATCAACTGCATGACGCGGGCCCCTTCAGGAATGCGCTTGGGAAAGTTTAGTCAGCTCGGGGCCTTTGGCCGGCGGCTCCTTGAGCACTACACGCTTGATCGGGCCAACGATCACCACGTAACTGAACACAGCGACCAGCGCGTTGGCGCCAACGAACACCAGGGCCCACTTGAACGAGCCGGTGGTGCTGATGATGTAGCCGATCACAATCGGGGTGGTGATCGACGCGATGTTGCCGAACATGTTGAACAGACCACCGCTCAAACCGGCGATTTGCTTTGGCGAGGTGTCGGAGACTACCGCCCAACCCAGTGCGCCAACGCCTTTACCGAAGAAGGCCAGGGCCATGAAGCCCACCACCATCCATTCGATGTCTACGTAGTTGCAGGCCACGATACTGCAGGAAATCAGCAATCCACCAATGATCGGCGCCTTGCGGGCGAACGTCAGCGAATGGCCTTTGCGCAGCAGATAGTCGGAAATGATCCCGCCCAACACGCCACCGATAAAACCACAGACCGCAGGCAGGGAAGCAATAAAGCCGGCCTTGAGGATCGTCATGCCGCGCTCCTGGACCAGGTACACCGGGAACCAGGTCAGGAAGAAGTAGGTGATGCCGTTGATGCAGTACTGGCCCAGATACACGCCGAGCATCATGCGATTGGTCAGCAATTGACGAATGTAATCCCACTTCGGCCCGTCGACTTTCTTGCCTTTGCCCTTGTCCTGATCCATATCGACCATGCCGCCGTTCTGGGCGATGTGCTGCAGTTCGGCGTCGTTGATCATCGGGTGTTGGCGCGGACTGTGGATAAGTTTCAGCCAGATCAACGAGAACAGAATGCCGATGCCGCCCATCACGATAAACACGTGCTGCCAGCCGAAGGTGTAGACGATCCAACCCATCAGCGGCGCGAACAACACGGTGGCGAAGTACTGCGCCGAGTTGAAGATCGCCGAGGCGGTGCCGCGTTCAGCCGTAGGAAACCACGCCGCCACGATGCGCGCATTTCCGGGGAAGGATGGCGCTTCAGCCAGGCCCACCAGGAAGCGCAACATGAACAGCGCAACGATGGCCGTGGAAACACCGAACTCACCGACATAGCCTTGCAGCACGGTGAACAGTGACCAGGTGAAGATGCTCAGGGCGTAGACTTTTTTCGAACCGAATCGGTCCAGCAGCCAGCCGCCGGGAATTTGCCCGGCCACGTAGGCCCAACCGAATGCGGAGAAGATATAGCCAAGGGTGACCGCGTCGATGCCGAGGTCTTTTTGCAGGCTGGAGCCGGCAATGGCGATGGTGGCCCGGTCGGCGTAGTTGATCGTGGTCACCAGGAACAGCATGAGCAGGATCAAATAGCGGACATGGGTCGGCTTGGTCGCTTGCATGAAGATGTACTCCCACTAATTATTTTTTTTGCGGGTAATCAAATTGTAAGCCTGTGGCGGGCACGGACCCGCCACAGGGTGCAGCCGTTACGAACCGATGTAGCTGGTTTTCACCACGGTGTAGAACTCTTGCGCATAGCGACCCTGCTCACGCGAACCGTAGGATGAACCCTTACGGCCGCCGAATGGAACGTGGTAATCCACACCGGCAGTCGGCAGATTGACCATCACCATCCCGGCCTGGGAATGACGCTTGAAGTGGTTGGCGTATTTCAGCGAGGTGGTGGCGATACCGGCCGAGAGGCCGAACTCGGTGTCGTTGGCCATCGCCAGCGCCGCCTCGTAATCCGCCACGCGCACCACGTTGGCCACCGGCCCGAAGATCTCTTCACGGCTGATGCGCATCGCGGCTTCGCTGTCGGCAAACAGCGTCGGCGCGAGGAAGTAGCCTTCGGTGTCGCAGGTCACCAGCTCACCGCCGCTGACCAGCCGGGCGCCTTCGCTCTGGCCGATGTCGATGTACTTCAAGTCCTGGTCCAGCTGGGCCTGGGAAACCACCGGGCCGATGTCGGTGCCGGTTTTCAGGGCGTGGCCGACCTTGATCGACTTCATCCGCTCGGCCATGGCCGCGACGAACTGGTCGTGAATCCCGGCGGTGACGATAAAGCGGCTGGACGCGGTGCAACGCTGGCCGGTGGAGTAGAACGCGCTCTGCACCGACAGCTCGACGGCTTGCTTGAGGTCGGCGTCGTCGAGAATGATCTGCGGGTTCTTGCCGCCCATTTCCAACTGCACCTTGGCCTGGCGCGACACGCAGCTGACGGCGATCTGACGACCCACGCCCACCGAGCCGGTGAAGCTGATGCCGTCGACTTTCGGGCTGTTGACCATGGCATCGCCGACCACACGGCCGCTGCCCATCACCAGGTTGAACACACCGGCAGGGAAGCCGGCGCGGGAGATGATTTCGGCCAGGGCCCAGGCGCAGCCCGGTACCAGTTCAGCCGGTTTGAGCACCACGCAGTTGCCGTAGGCCAGGGCCGGGGCGATCTTCCAGGCCGGGATGGCAATCGGGAAGTTCCACGGCGTGATCAGGCCAACCACGCCCAACGCCTCACGGGTCACTTCAACGTTGACGCCCGGACGCACCGACGGCAGGTAGTCGCCGGACAGGCGCAGGCATTCACCGGCGAAGAATTTGAAGATGTTACCGGCGCGGGTCACTTCGCCGATGGCTTCCGGCAGGGTCTTGCCCTCTTCCCGGGCCAGCAGGGTGCCGAGTTCTTCGCGACGGGCGAGGATTTCGGTGCCGACTTTATCCAGCGAATCATGACGTGCCTGGATCCCGGAAGTGGACCACGCCGGAAAAGCAGCGCGCGCAGCGTCGATGGCCGCGTGGACTTGGGCGAGGTCAGCCTTGGCGTATTCGCCAATGACATCAGACAACTCCGACGGATTGATGTTGGCCGAGTAGTCGGCGCCGGCAACCCACTGGCCACCGATGTAGTTTTCAAAACGCTTGGCTTGGGACACGAATTCTCTCCTGACGCAAAAAGCCGCTGATTACTCAGCGGCCTTGGTGATGGGTTATTGCGCGCCTTGCTTGTCGATCAACGCGGCCAGGGCTTCGTATTCTTCCGGCAGCAGATCGGTCAGCGGGGTACGCACGGGGCCTGCGTCGTAGCCGACGATTTTCGCCCCGGCCTTGACGATGCTCACCGCGTAACCGGCCTTGCGGTTACGGATGTCGAGGTACGGCAGGAAGAAGTCGTCGATGATCTTGCCGACGGTGGCGTGATCTTCCCGGGCAATGGCGTGATAGAAATCCATCGCGGTTTTTGGAATGAAGTTGAACACCGCCGAGGAGTACACCGGCACGCCCAGGGCCTTGTAGGCAGCGGCGTAAACCTCTGCAGTCGGCAAGCCGCCCAGGTAGCTGAAACGGTCACCGAGGCGACGACGGATCGACACCATCAATTCAATGTCACCCAGGCCGTCCTTGTAACCGATCAGGTTCGGGCAGCGCTCGGCCAGGCGTTCCAGCAGCGGCGCGGTCAGGCGGCAGACGTTACGGTTGTAGACCACTACACCGATCTTGACCGACTTGCACACCGCTTCAACGTGGGCGGCAACCCCATCCTGGCTGGCTTCGGTCAGGTAGTGCGGCAGCAGCAGCAAGCCTTTGGCGCCAAGACGCTCGGCTTCCTGGGCGTACTCGATGGCCTGGCGGGTGGCACCGCCGACACCGGCAAGAATCGGCACGCTGGTGGCGCAGGTATCAACGGCGGTTTTCACCACTTGCGAATATTCGCTGGCCGCCAGGGAGAAAAACTCACCGGTGCCGCCAGCGGCGAACAAGGCGGTAGCGCCATAAGGGGCCAGCCATTCCAGACGCTTGATGTAGCCCGCCTGGTGGAAATCACCCTGGGCATTGAAATCGGTCACCGGGAAAGACAGCAGACCGTGAGAGAGGATGGACTTCAGTTCTTGTGGATTCATTATTCGAACACCCTGGGCGAAGACTTTCTGTTGTGAGATTACGGATGGTTATCTTGATGTCGTACGTCATCGTACAACTATAAAAATATTCGTCAACTGCAATTCATCGCCGCCCTTCTCGATTTCTGCTTTCTTGACGTAAGAAGTTTTTCCTCTATGCTCGGGATAACTGTATATGCGTACAGTTATTACGGAAGAATCCTACGACATAGCAAGGAGCTAACATGTCAGATCTTGAACTCGCCACACCTGTGAAAACCCCGCCAACCCTGCGTTTTGAAGGCGGCGAACACACCGCCATCGGCGACGACACCCTGTTGCGTTTCGTCAAGGACGCCCCGCCGATTCCCGCCCGGCAGGTCGAATTGCACCTGCCCAATGGCCTGGCGCTGAGCTACGGCCAGATCATCGCCCTGGGCGGTGATTTCTATGGCATCCCCGGGCGCCCCATCAACGAAGGTACATCGCCCGCTGATCGTGTGCAGCGCTTTACCGATGCGTTCAACTCGCTGGCGGTATTGCCAGCATCACGGGAAGAAGCGGGCAAGATCCTGGCGGTGATGCAAAAGGAGATCAATGCGGTCAACCAGGCGATCAAGGACGGCAAGCAACCCCATGAAGCCTATGACGCGCTGGGTGACACCTTGTCCGAGGAATGGAACCGCATCACCGGCGGCGGCAGTGCTGTCTCGGCACTGATTCCACTGGGGCGCTACCTGAAACTGGCGGCAGACAATGCCGACCACTTTGGCGAATGGGCTTTGGCGGCCTATCTGGCGGGGCATACGGCAGCCTTGCAACAAGCCGTCGTGGCGCATCAGACCGGCACCGACCAGGCGCTGGAACTGGCCTATGCCATGAACAGCTTTGCTGATCACTTTTTGACCGATCTATTTTCCGCCGGGCACCTGCGGGTACCGCGCAAGCAACTGGCGGCGGTGGTGACACCGGGTGAACTGGGCTCGCTGATCAGCCGCTTCATGCACGATGAAGACAGCAAGTTCGGGCTCAATGTGCGCAACGCCCTGGGCGAGCAGTGGCATGCCTACGGTGATAAACGCTATTTCGACAGCAACGATGCGGCCAACCGCGCCATGGTCAAACGCGCCGTGCAGGCCTCGGCCGATGAGATCTTCGAAACGTTTATCAGCGGCATGGCGCCCTCCCCGGCCAACTTCAAGGCACCGCTGTATGTGCCGGACCTGAACGCCGCGCAGAACCCGGCGAACAACTTCTCACCGCTGTTCAAGGCTGAAGGCGACAAGGTGCTGCGACGCAAGGACGTCAACAACCTGAACGACAAGCAGTGGACCAATGACTGGTGGGGTTGGAGCACGTATCTGCTGCTCAAGGACTACACGCCGAATCAGCCGACCTGAAAGACGTGAGTTAAGCCTCGCGCACTAACCTGTGGCGAGGGAGCTTGCTCCCGTTGGGCTGCGAAGCAGCCCCGGCAAGAACACGGGGTTCTTTCAGACAGAACTCGGGGCAATGGATTTGGGGCCGCTGCGCGGCCCAACGGGAGCAAGCTCCCTCGCCACAATGGGCTTTCAAGCCACACGCTTACGTCCAGCCTGGAATCAACCGCGCTGCGCTTCCGCCTCTTCATGGGCATGGCGCAGCCGCTCACGGCTGTTGGTCAGGTGCAACCGCATGGCCGCCCGCGCCGCATCCGAATCCTGGCGCGCGATCGCCTCATAGATCTCTTCGTGTTCGCGGCTCAGGCGGCTCATGTAGTGCTGCTGGTCATCATGGGCCAGGCGTGCCGAGTTCAGCCGCGTGCGCGGAATGATGCTGGTGCCCAGGTGGGTCATGATGTCGGTGAAGTAGCGGTTGCCGGTGGACAGGGCAATCTGCAGGTGGAACTGGAAGTCCGACGCCACCGCATCACCGGCGTGGGCCGCACTTTCGTTCAGCGCATCGAGGGCAGCACGCATGCCGGCCAATTGCTCGTCGCTACGGCGCTGGGCAGCAAGCCCGGCAGACTCCACTTCCAGGCTGATCCGCAGTTCAAGGATGGCCAGCACATCACGCAGGGTGACGACAGTGGCCGGATCAATCCGGAAACCGCTGGGGCTTGGCGTGTCCAGCACAAAGGTACCGATGCCATGGCGGGTTTCTACCTGCCCGGCGGCCTGCAATCGCGAGATGGCTTCACGCACCACGGTGCGGCTGACCCCGTGGGCGTCCATGATCGCCGACTCGGTGGGCAGTTTGTCGCCACGTTTGAGTTGGCCGTCGCGGATCTGCTCGGACAACACCGTGACCAATTCCTGGGCAAGGCTGCGGCGCTTGCGGGGAAGACGAGGGGCGGCGCTGGAGTTTTCCATGATGAATCATCTATCTCGGCGATCTGAAGCACGCATGATAGCCCATGGCGGTTGTACGATCACCGTCCTGTCATGACTTTCATCTATAACCGCCGGGGTTTTCGCCAGGCAAAAAAATGCCCCGGCATCACCGAGGCATTTTCAACGCTGGCCCGAGGGCCCGCGCCTTGTTACTTCACCACTTTCAGACTCGGCCGACCGCTTGGACGCGGTGGCTCGGAATCCGGCGGCGGCACATCATCTTCGCCTTCGAGCTCGATCGCTTCGTCATCCTCAAGGGAAGACTCCAGATCAAACACCATGCCCTGGCCATTTTCCCGGGCGTAGATCCCGAGGATGGCACCGATGGGCACGAACAGCGTATGCGGCACACCGCCGAAACGCCCTTCAAAGCTGACCGCTTCATTGTCCATGTGCAGGTGTCGCACGGCACTGGGTGAAACGTTCAGGACGATTTGTCCGTCACTGGCAAAACCTTGCGGTACCTGAACCGCGGGAAACTCGGAATTGACCAGCATGTGCGGGGTGCAATCGTTGTCCACTATCCACTCATAGAGCGCGCGGACCAGGTAAGGTCGACTGGAGTTCATCAACGGCTCCTTAAGCCTTAGCGCATATCGCGTTCGACACCAGACAGACTCGCCTGGAAAGCCTCACGCGCAAACTGGCGCTCCATGTAGTCAAGCAGCGGCTTGGCAGGCCGCGGCAGTTCTATGCCCAAAATCGGCAAGCGCCAGAGTATGGGTAATAGGCAGCAATCCACCAGACTTTGTTCCTCGCTGAGGAAAAAAGGTTTGTCGGCAAACAACGGCGAAACACCGGTCAGGCTCTCGCGCAATTCCTTGCGCGCCTGAACCCGGGCCGCTTCCTTGCTGCGTGAATCCAGAATCAGGTCCACCAGGCCACACCAGTCACGCTGGATCCGATGGATCAGCAGGCGGCTGTTGGCACGCGCCACCGGATACACCGGCAGCAACGGTGGATGGGGATAACGCTCATCCAGGTATTCCATCACCACGGTTGACTCCCACAACGCCAGGTCACGATCGACCAGGGTGGGCAAGCTGCCGTAAGGGTTCACTTCGATCAGTTTCGGCGGGTGACGTCCCACCTCCACACTGATGATCTCTGCGCTGACACCCTTCTCTGCGAGCACGATGCGTACTCGGTGGGAATAGTGGTCGGCGGGGTCGGAGTAACAGGCCAACCGATTGGTCACGCCCATGGCGGTCCTCCTCGCTTGTTGAAATTATCGGAAGCTCAAAAACGAGCGCGCCCAGTGAGCATCTCCGTGACGCCTGGATAAACCAGACTTACCTTCAGAGATGCCGCTGGGCGCGCAAGATTAACAGCAATTACTTACGGTTGGATCAATGCACATCCTTCCAGTATTCGCGTTTCAGCAGATAGGCGAACACGAAGAAGAAGGCCAGGTACAGCAACACATAGGTACCAATGCGCTGATGCTGCAGCTTCACTGGGTTGGCCGAGTAGGCCAGGAAGGTCACCAGATTCTTGACCTTCTCGTCGAACTGCTCTTCGTTCAGCGTGCCGGTCTTCGGCACTATGGTCAGCTGATCGCACGCTTCATGAGTCAAAGGCGTACCGGTGAGCGGATCATACTGCTTCTTGCCGTCTTCGACGATTTGTACTTGCTTGCATCCTACCACTTGGCGACCTTGCAGGCCGACCAGAACGTTAGGCATACCGACGTTCGGGAACACTTTGTTGTTCACGCCGTAGGGACGCGTCGGGTCTTCATAGAAGGATTTCAGGTAGCCATAGAGCCAATCGGTGCCACGCACACGGGCCACCAGGGTCAGGTCGGGCGGTGCAGCCCCGAACCAGGTCTTGGCGTCGGCCGGTTGCATGCCGATGGTCATGTGGTCGCCGATCTTCGCCCCGGTGAACACCGAGTGGCTCAGCATCACGTCATGGGGAATGCCCAGGTCGTCGGCCACTCGCTCGTAACGCTGGAACTTGGCGCTGTGGCAGCCCATGCAGTAGTTGGTGAACGTACGCAGCCCGTCCTGCATTGCGGCTTTGTCCGACACGTCGATGTCGACCTTTTCCAGCTCTGGGCCGTGTTCAGCGGCGAAAGACAGCAGCGGCAGAGCCGCAAGAATGAATGCAACGAATAATTTTTTCATCAGCCAGTCACCCTTTCCGGTACCGGTTTGGTCTTCTCGAGCCGGGTGTAGAACGGCATCAGAATGAAGTAGGCGAAGTACAGGAAGGTGCAGACCTGCGACAGCAACGTACGCTCCGGGGTCGGCGCCAATACGCCCAGTACACCCAGGATCACGAACGCAATGCAGAACACCCACAGCCAGATCTTGCTCAGCCAGCCCTTGTAGCGCATGGACTTGACCGGGCTACGGTCGAGCCACGGCAGCACGAACAGCACCGCAATCGCTGCGCCCATGGCGATAACGCCCATGAGTTTGTCGGGAATCGCCCGCAAGATCGCGTAGAACGGAGTGAAGTACCAGACCGGGGCAATGTGTTCCGGGGTCTTGAAGGCGTTCGCCTGTTCGAAGTTCGGTTTCTCGAGGAAATAACCGCCCATCTCCGGGAAAAAGAACACGATCGAGCAGAAGATGAACAGGAACACCACCACACCGACGATATCTTTCACGGTGTAGTACGGGTGGAACGGAATGCCGTCCAGTGGTACGCCGTTTTCGTCCTTGTGCTTCTTGATATCCACGCCGTCGGGGTTGTTCGAACCCACTTCGTGCAACGCCAGGATGTGCAGCACTACCAGGCCCAGGATCACGATCGGCAAGGCCACCACGTGCAAGGCGAAGAAGCGGTTCAGGGTGATCCCGGAGATCAGGTAGTCACCGCGAATCCACTGGGTCAGGTCGTTGCCGATGACCGGGATCGCACCGAACAGCGAGATGATCACCTGGGCGCCCCAATAGGACATCTGGCCCCACGGCAGCAGGTAGCCCATGAAGGCCTCGGCCATCAGCGCCAGGTAGATCAGCATGCCGAACACCCACACCAGCTCGCGAGGCTTCTGGTACGAGCCGTAGAGCAGGCCACGGAACATGTGCATGTAGACGACGATGAAGAACGCCGAGGCGCCGGTGGAGTGCAGCAGACGCAGGATCGAGCCGTACTCGACGTCGCGCATGATGTATTCGACAGAGGCGAAGGCTTCTTCGGCCGACGGCGTGTAGCTCATCGTCAGCCAGACACCGGTAACGATCTGATTGACCAGTACCAGAAGTGCCAGGGAGCCAAAGAAATAGAAGAAGTTGAAATTCTTCGGTGCGTAGTACTTGCTGAGGTGGTCTTCCCACATCTTGGTCGCGGGGAAGCGCGCATCCACCCAATCCATGAACTTGCTCATCAGGCTTTCTCCCCCTCGTCGACGCCAATGACAATGACACTGTCAGTCTCGTAGTGATGTGGCGGAACTGGCAGGTTCAGTGGTGCAGGTTGTGACTTGTAGACGCGGCCAGCGAGGTCGTAGTGAGAACCGTGGCACGGGCAGAAATAGCCCCCGACCCAGTCCTTGCCCAGGTCCGCGGGCGCCACTTCCGGGCGGAAGGTGGGAGAGCAACCCAAGTGGGTGCAGATACCGATCAGCAGCAGAATTTCCGGCTTGATCGAGCGAATTTCCTTATCGACGTAAGCGGGTTGGTCGGAATTCTTCGAGTCGGGGTCGGACAGCTGGCCCTCGATCTTCTTCAGATTTCCCAGGATTTCCTCGGTACGACGAACGATGAACACTGGCTGACCGCGCCATTCAGCAATCATTTGCTGGCCTGGATCGATCTTGCTGACATTCACCTTCACCGGTGCACCTGCGGCTTTCGCCTTGGCACTGGGAAACCATGACCCCACGAACGGGACCGCAGCCCCCACCGCTCCTGCAGCACCCACCACGGATGTGGCTGCTACCAAGAAGCGACGCCGGCCTGCATTCACGCCGTCATTGCTCATTCAGTCCTCTCCCATCAGCTTTGTGGCCTGTTAAATCAGGCGTCTACTAAGTGTTAAATCTGAACTTATAAAAATTTTGCCGAATGGTAATGAAAAGCCCCACGTCTGACAAGGTAATTACCCCCGGCACTGGCTCCAAGCCTTTGAGTATAGGGGCTCTACGGATGTGGCAAGTTGTCACACAGATTTTTTTACATAAATAGCAGGCAATAAAAAACGCCCAGCTCCGTGAGGAGGCTGGGCGTTTTCTGGAACGTAAAAGCGAATTAACGCTTCGAGTACTGCGGACGCTTACGCGCTTTACGCAGACCAACTTTCTTACGTTCAACTTCACGAGCATCGCGAGTCACGAAGCCAGCTTTGCGCAGAGCGCCACGCAGGGTTTCGTCGTACTGCATCAGAGCGCGAGTGATACCGTGGCGGATTGCGCCAGCTTGACCACTTACACCGCCACCGATAACGGTGACGTAGATGTCGAACTTTTCAACGGTCTCGGTCAATTCCAGCGGCTGACGAACTACCATGCGGGCAGTTTCGCGACCGAAGAAATTTTCCAGAGTGCGGTTGTTGATCGAGATGTTACCAGTACCCGGACGCAGGAAAACGCGAGCGGTAGCGGTTTTGCGACGGCCAGTGCCGTAATTTTGAGTCGCCGACATAATGAACTATTCCGTTAAAACTTCAGTTCTTGGGGCTGCTGAGCAGCATGAGGGTGAGCAGCGCCCGCATAGACTTTCAGCTTGCGATACATGTCGCGACCCAGTGGGCCCTTCGGCAGCATACCTTTGACCGCGATTTCAATCGGGGCTTCAGGCTTTTTGGAGATCAGGCCTTCGAAGTTCGAAGACTTGATACCGCCTGGGAAACCGGAGTGACGGTAGTACATTTTGTCTTGCGCTTTGTTGCCGGTAACACGTACCTGCTCGGCGTTGATGATGACAATGTAGTCACCGGTATCAACGTGAGGGGTGTACTCAGGCTTGTGCTTGCCACGCAGACGGCTGGCGACTTCAGTGGCCAGACGACCCAGGGTCTGACCAGCGGCGTCGACGACAAACCAGTCGCGCTGAACTGTTTCTGGTTTTGCAGTAAAAGTTGTCATTCTTTAATAGCCTCAGGGGCCGCCCTGTAAATTAGACGGCGGATCTTACTGAATAGTGCGTACTTTGACAAGTCAAAGGCAGCCGGATACAGACGCTATCGGGGGCTCGGGTCGGCGCGTCCGTTCAACGGCAAGATTCTTCGGCAGGCGGCGCATCACTTCCACTGCAGAAAGAGGTGGGCAATTATGCAGATTGCCAAAAAAATTTCAACCTGCTTTTATGATTGTTTTCCCCGAAGGAGTACCCGATGGACTATCGACAGCTGGGCCGAACCGATCTGAACGTGAGCGCGATAGCCTTGGGCACCATGACCTGGGGCGAGCAGAACAGCGAGGCAGAGGCCTTCGCACAGATCGAACGGGCCAAGGCCGCGGGGATCAACTTCCTCGACACCGCGGAAATGTACCCGGTGCCGCCCAAGGCCGACACCTACGCCACCACCGAGCGCTACATCGGTAATTACTTCAAAAGCCGCGGCGACCGTGCCGACTGGATCCTCGCCAGCAAGATCGCCGGCCCCGGCAACACCATCGACTACATCCGCGATGGCAGCCTCAAGCACAACCGCAAGCACATCGCCGAAGCCCTGGACGCGAGCCTCAAGCGCCTGCAAACCGACTGGATCGACCTCTACCAGCTGCACTGGCCGGAACGCAGCACCAACTTTTTCGGCCAACTGGGCTACAAGCACAAGGCCGAAGAAGACCTGACGCCGCTGGAAGAAACCCTCGAAGCCCTGGATGAGCAGGTCAAGGCCGGCAAGATCCGCCACATCGGCCTGTCCAACGAAACCCCGTGGGGCACCATGAAGTTCCTGGCCCTGGCCGAAGCCCGTGGCTGGACCCGCGCGGTGTCGATCCAGAACCCCTACAACCTGCTCAACCGCAGCTTTGAAGTGGGCCTGGCGGAAATCGCCATCCGTGAACAGTGCGGTTTGCTGGCGTATTCACCGCTGGCGTTCGGCATGCTCAGCGGCAAGTACGAAGGTGGCGCACGCCCGGCCAAGGGTCGCCTGAGCCTCTATAGCCGCTTCAGCCGCTACTTCAATGCGCAATCGGAAGCTGCGTGCAGCCGTTATGTGGCACTGGCCCGTGAGCACGGCCTGGACCCGGCGCAGATGGCATTGGCGTTTGTAACCCAACAACCGTTCGTGACCAGCAACATCATTGGCGCCACGACCCTGGACCAGCTGGACAGCAACATCGCCAGCGCCGACCTGAAACTGTCGGATGAGGTGCTGGCGGGGATTGAGGCGATCCAGAAGGATCATCCGAATCCTGCGCCTTGATTGATCTCTAGGCCGCCTTCGCGAGCAAGCCCGCTCCCACATTCGACCGAGTTCCACCTTTGGAATGCAGTCGAATGTGGGAGCGGGCTTGCTCGCGAAGAGGCCCTCAAAAACACCAAGAATTCAAAGCGCCCGTGCGATGATCTCCTTCATGATCTCATTCGTCCCCGCATAAATCCGCTGCACCCGCGCATCTGCCCACGCCCGCGCAATCGGGTATTCCCACATAAACCCATACCCGCCGTGCAGTTGCACACACTCATCCAGCACCTTGCACTGCAGGTCTGTGGCCCAGTATTTGGCCATCGCGGCCGTGGGCACATCGAGCTTGCCTTCCAGGTGCAACTCCATGCACTTGTCGACAAACACCCGGCCGATCTGGGTTTCAGTGGCAATCTCCGCCAGCTTGAATCGGGTGTTCTGGAAGTCGATGATCGCCTTGCCGAACGCCTTGCGGTCGCGGGTGTATTCCAGCGTCCATTGCAGCGCCGCCTCGGCTGACGACAACGCGCCAATCGCCACCGTCAAACGCTCCTGCGGCAACTCCTGCATCAGGTAGGCAAAGCCCATCCCCGCCTGGCCCAGCAGATTCTCCTTGGGCACCCGCACATCCTGGAAGAACAGCTCCGATGTATCCTGGGCCTTCATCCCGACCTTCTCCAGGCGCTTGCCCTTGTCGAAGCCCGGCGTGTTGGCCTCCACCAGAAACAGACTGGTGCCCTTGGCGCCGGCCTTGGGATCGGTCTTGGCCACGACGATCACCAGATCAGCCAGGAAGCCATTGGTGATGAACGTCTTGGAGCCGTTGATCACGTATTCATCGCCATCCAGCACCGCCGTGGTCTTGACCCCTTGCAGGTCGGACCCGGCCCCCGGCTCGGTCATGGCAATCGCCGTGACCATTTCCCCGGAGATCAGCTTGGGCAGGTACTTGTGCTTCAGCGCCTCACTGCCGTAATGCAGGATGTAGGGCGCGACAATGTCCGAATGCAGGGAGAAACCAATCCCGGTCAGTCCCAGGCGGCTGATCTCCTCGATCACCACCGCGCTGTAGAGAAAGTCCGCCCCGAGGCCGCCGTACTCTTCCGGCAAATGCGAGCAGAGCATCCCCGCCTCCCCCGCCTTGTTCCACAGGTTGCGGTCGATGTAGCCCTGCTTTTCCCATTGCCCGTGGAACGGCGCCGCGTCTTTTTCGAGGAAGGTGCGCACGCTCTGGCGGAAGAGTTCGTGCTCCGAGCTGAACAAGGTTCTGGGAATCATGGGTCACCTGTGTGAATTGTCGGACAAGACCGGGATCACAGAGCCTAAGCCGCGAAGGCGTCACAGGACACTGGACACATGCGACAAAAAATAAGACGATCCAGCCGTCTGGTGACCACTTTCCCCTATAAGAATAAATGAAATTATGTCTAACCAAATCTCCACGCCCTTGCGGCGCGTCAGCATTTTGGCCATTGATCGGGTATTCGCTTCAACCCTCATGCAAGCCAAGGATTTCTTCCACCTCGCGAGCCTGCGCTACGGCAAACAGCTGGGCCAGGGCCTCACTCCCGCCTTCGAAACCCGCCTGGTCAGCCCCGACGGGCAGTCGGTGCGCAGCTTCAGCGATGTGATCATGCCGGTGGACGGCGGCCTCGAAAACGCCGACATCATCGTGCTCCCGGCCTTCTGGGACGATTTCGACTCGTTGTGCCAACGCTACCCCCAAGTGCTGCCCTGGCTGCGTGAACAACACGCCCGTGGCGCGGTGCTGTGCGGCGAAGCCACCGGGGTGTTCTGGCTCGCCGAAGCCGGCCTGCTGGATGGCAAGGAAGCGACCACCTATTGGCGCTTCTTCAACGCTTTCACCGAACGCTTTCCCAAGGTACAGCTGAACCAGGACAAGCACCTGACCGACGCCGACAACCTCTACTGCGCCGGCGGCACCACTTCAGCCTGCGACCTCTACATCTACCTGATCGAACGCTTCTGCGGCGCCAACATCGCCCAGGCCGTAGCCCGCGACATCCTCTACGAAGTGCAACGCAGCTACGCCCCCGGGCGCATCGGTTTTGGCGGGCAGAAGCTGCACCAGGACGTGATCATCCTGCAGATCCAGCATTGGCTCGAAGAGCACTTCGCCGACAAGTTCCGCTTCGAAGACGTGGCCCGGGAACACGGCATGAGCATCCGCAACTTCATGCGCCGCTTCCAGACCGCCACCGGTGACAAGCCGCTGCACTACCTGCAACGGTTGCGCATCGAGACAGCCAAGGGCCTGCTGTCCGGCAGCCGCAAAAGCATCAAGACCATCAGTTACGAGGTGGGCTACGACGACGCGAGCTTCTTTGCGAGGCTGTTCCGCCAGCATACCGAGCTGTCGCCCAACCAGTATCGCCAGCAGTTCCAGCAGGCCGCGTAACCAAAGGGTATACGCAGTAAAAATGTGGGAGCTGGCTTGCCTGCGATGGCGGCGTGCCAGGCACCAGCGGCATCAACCGACAGACCGCTATCGCGGGCAAGCCCGGCTCCCACAGTTGCTTTCTGTTGACCTGGAAATTTGCATAAAAAAAGGCCCGCATCGCTGCGGGCCTTTTTCATTTCAAGCGCATCGCTTACGGCTTGTGCGCCCGCGACAGGAACTCGTGGGACTGCATTTCCAGCAAGCGGCTCAAGGTGCGCTGGAATTCGAAGTTCAAGCGGCCGCCGGTGTAGAGGTCCTTGAGCTCGACTTCCGCCGAGATGATCAGCTTGACGTTGCGGTCGTAGAATTCGTCGACCATGTTGATAAAGCGCCGCGCGATGTCGTCGGTGGTGACGCTCATCTGCTCGACACCGCTCAGGATCACCGCGTGGAAGATCTTGCCCAGTTCGATGTAGTCGTTCTGGCTGCGAGGGCCGTCGCACAGTTCGCGGAATTCGAACCAGGCCACGTCATCGCAGGTGCGCAGCGCGATGATTTCGCGGTTTTCGATGATCAGCTTGTCGTTTTCAATCGCCTGGGTGCATTCCGGCGTCAGCGCGCGGAAGCTCTTGCGCAGGCTTTCCTGGGCCACTTCGTTGAGCGGGTAGTGGAACAGTTCGGCTTGTTCAAGGTGACGCAGGCGGTAGTCGACGCCGCTGTCGACGTTGACGATGTCGGTGTTCTGCTTGATCAGGGCGATGGCCGGCAGGAAACGTGCACGTTGCAGGCCGTCCTTGTACAGGCCGTCGGGCACGATGTTCGAGGTGGCGACCAGGGTCACGCCGTTCTTGAACAGCTCTTCCATCAGGGTGCCGAGGATCATCGCGTCGGTGATGTCGGAGACGAAGAACTCATCGAAACAGATCACCCGGGCTTCTTCCGAGAAGCGCTTGGCGATGATGGTCAGCGGGTTCTTCTCGCCCGGCAGGGTCTTCATCTCTTCATGCACGCGCTTCATGAAGCGGTGGAAGTGGGTGCGGACCTTTTCCTTGAACGGCAGCGCTTCGAAGAAGGTGTCCACCAGGTAAGTCTTGCCCCGGCCAACACCACCCCAGAAATACAAGCCCTTGACCGGCGTGTGGTCTTTCTTGCCAAACAGCTTGCTGAACATGCCCGGCTTGTTCTGCGAGGCCTGGACCAGGTCGTCGTACAGGCGCTGCAAATGGCGCACCGCAGTTTCCTGGGCAGCGTCATGGAAGAATTCAGGGCGTTTCAGATCAGCTTGATATCGTTCTAGGGGCGTCATAATTCGTTAGCAAGGCAACAAAAACGGGCCGCCACTGTAACGACGGCCCTGAAGAATGGCAATCAACCCTTGGTCGGGTCAATCCTCGATTGGGGTCAACGCAACGCGCAAGGCTTCGATCGCCGCATCCCGCGAGGCGCTGTCGGCGAACGCCGGGCTATCGGCGACGACTTCACCGTCCAGCCACACGCTGAAGCTCGAGGCTTCACTGCGTACATCCAGCGCCTGACCCGATTGCAGCTGCTTGGTTACGGCGCCTGCGGTTTTACCGTCGGCAAAGTTGCGCGACAGCAGCAGTTGCTCGCCTTCGGCCGCCAGCAAACGGAAGCGGAAGCTGCCGTCGTCTTCGCGGAAGCTGACAAAGCGTGCGGCTTTCGCAGCTTTCTTCTTGGTGGTGGCAGCCACGGCGACCGGATTGACGAACGAGCGCAGGCCCACCGCTTCACGCAGTTCGGCCAGGAACGGTGCAGCCACGGCGCGGGCTTTGCGGGCGCCGACCAGCAGCAGGTCTTCCATGTCCGACGGGCGCGACATCAGTTGGTGATAACGCTCGCGCGCTTCACCCAACTGGCCGTCCAGCAGTTGGAACAGACGGTTCTTCGCCTCGCCCCAGCCCAGGCCTTGCAGCAGTTCACCGCGGAACTCTTCTTCCTGGGTCTGGGTGGCAAATGCCTGGTACAGGGTGAACAGGTGCGAGTTGTCCGGATCCTTGGCTTCGCCCGGCGCGCGGGAGTCGGTGACGATCCGCGAGATCGCGTCCTTCATGTCCTTGGCGCTGGTGAACAACGGGATGGTGTTGTCGTAGCTCTTCGACATCTTGCGGCCATCCAGGCCCGGCAAGGTGGCGACGCTTTCTTCGATCAGCGCTTCGGGCATGGTGAAGAATTCTTTACCCTTGCCGAACAGGTGGTTGAAGCGCTGGCCGATGTCGCGAGCCATTTCCACGTGCTGGATCTGGTCACGACCGACCGGCACCTTATGGGCGTTGAACATCAGGATGTCCGCGGCCATCAGCACCGGGTAGCTGTACAGGCCCATGGTGATCCCCGCATCCGGGTCTTCGCCGTTCTCCAGGTTCTTGTCCACCGAGGCCTTGTAGGCGTGCGCACGGTTGAGCAAGCCCTTGGCCGCCACGCAGGTCAGCAGCCAGGTCAGCTCGGGGATTTCCGGGATGTCGGACTGGCGGTAGAAGGTTACCCGGTTCACATCCAGGCCACCGGCCAGCCAGGTCGCGGCGATTTCCATGCGCGAGCGCTGGATGCGCTGCGGGTCATCGCACTTGATCAGGGCGTGGTAGTCGGCCAGGAAGTAGAAGGAGTCGGCGTTGGCGTCCTGGCTGGCAAGGATCGCCGGGCGAATCGCGCCGGCGTAGTTGCCCAGGTGCGGCGTGCCGGTGGTGGTGATGCCGGTGAGGATGCGGGTACGGGTCGTCATGGGTGATCGCTTGTCATCAATTCGAAAGACGTGGCAGCACAAGATCCTTGAGATCGGTCAGCTTGCCATGAAAAAAGTGTCCGCATTCTGCCACTTTCAGCAGCTCATGGGGGCGATTCAGGGCCGCGGACCAGTCGTAGACGAGTTGCGGGTCGACCACTTCGTCGGTTTCCGGCTGGATCACGGTCAATGGGCAGCCTTGTGGCAACACGTCGTTATCCCGCAGGCGCATCACGGCCGCGGCCACCATGAACAGGTGCGCGAGTTTTTCGCCCTTGGCTTCCAGGCGGCCGCCGAGGGTGGCCGCGACAAACCCGCCGAAGGAAAAACCCAGCAGGGTGATCGGCAGGTCGGGATGCTTTTCACGCAGCCAGGTGGCTGCCGCTTCGGCGTCGTCGACTTCACCGGTGCCCATATCGTGCGTACCGGCACTGGTGCCGACACCGCGATAATTGAAACGTAACGTGATCAAGCCGGCATCGCGCGCGGTGCGTTGCAGGGTCGATACGACTTTGTTGAGCATGGTGCCGCCCTGCACCGGGTTCGGGTGACAGATCAGCGCCAGGCCACGTGGCTCGGGGTGATCCAGATACAGGGCTTCCAGTTGGCCTACCGGGCCATCGATCAAAACGGGGGTTTCACGCATCAGCAAGGAAGGAACTCCGTGACCTCTCAAGGGGTCGACTCGTCTAGCTAAAAGTCTGTGCATGGCATCATTGCGAGCTTAATCGCGGTATACAGCGCAGGTCCGAGCCGTTAACGTAAAGCAAAGCCGTTTATAGAGGAAGGACTCGTGGAACACTCGCTCTTAGTTTGGTTGTTGCCGACTCTCGCCTTGGTTGCCGGTGTCGCCATTGGATTCCTGGTCGCCCGCCTGCTGCCGAATGCCGCGCCTAACCGCACGCAGCGTCAGCTGGATGACATTCAGGAACGTTTTGACAGTTATCAGAACGAGGTTGTTACCCACTTCAACAGCACCGCGACCCTGGTGAAAAAGCTCACTCAGAGCTATCAGGAAGTACAGGATCATCTCGCCGAGGGTGCCAACCGCCTGGCCCTGGACGACATCACCCGCCAGCGCCTGCTGGCCGCGCTGCATTCCGATGCACCGCACGCTCCACGGGAACGCCTGACCCCTCCGCGGGAAAATCAGGAACCGCCACGGGATTACGCGCCAAAAACGCCAAATGCCCCGGGGATGCTGGATGAGCATTACGGCTTGAAGAAGTAATAGCTTTTCAAGCGGCATGAAAAAGCCCGGCTGATCGATGATCAGCCGGGCTTTTTTGTTGGAATCAGGTCGACCAGACGACACTGATCCAATGTGGGAGCGGGCTTGCTCGCGAATGCGGTCTATCAGTCACCCTATGTATTAACTGACCCACCGTATTCGCGAGCAAGCCCGCTCCCACATTGGCCGAGTCCGACTTCAGGACACTGGCTGTTCTTGTAGCTGCCCGTTCTCGATCCGCACGTGCCGCCCATGGAAACGCTTGAGGCTGCTGCGGTGCCCGACGCTGACGATGCTCAACCCCGGCAATTCATCGATCAACGCCTGATACAGCGCCGCCTCATCTTCCTCGTCCATCGCCGAGGTGGCCTCGTCCATGTACAGCCATTGCGGTTCAAACAACAACGCCCGCGCAAACGCCAGGCGCTGTTGCTCACCCGGCGACAGCATGCGCTGCCAGTGATTGGCCTCATCCAAGCGTGGAATCAGGTGCGCCAGGCGGCAGGTTTCCAGGACCTGTGCATAACGTTGCGCCGGGTACGCGTCCTCCTCCTGTGGATAACTCAACACACCCCGCAAGGTACCAATCGGCAGGTACGGCTTTTGCGGCAGGAACAGATAACGCTCGGCCGGCAAGCGGATGTTGCCGTGGCCGTTTGGCCAGAGATTGCCCATGGCCCGCAGCAAGGTTGACTTGCCGCTGCCGGAACGCCCGCTGAGCATCAATCGCTCACCCTCGGCAACCGTCAGGTTGGCGCCATCCAGCAGGTGACGACCATCCGCCAGATCGAGGCTGAGGTTGCTCATCTGCAAATTGCCGCCCTGGCGTTGCAACTCGATGCCCATGTTGCGGCCTTCGTTTTCTTCCATCGCCTCGCCAAAGCTCAGCAGACGATCACAGGTCGCACGCCAGCTGGCCAACACGGTGTACGCGTCGACAAACCAGCTCAGGCTGCCCTGCACGCTGCCAAACGCACTGGCCACTTGCATCAGCACGCCCAGCTCTATCTGGCCGGAAAAGTAACGCGGCGCTGCCACCACAAACGGGAAGATGATCGCGATCTGCGAGTAACCACTGGTGAAGAAGTTCAGGCGCTTCTTGAGCTGCATGATGCTCCAGAAGTTGCTCCACACCCGCCCGAAACGTGCACTCAGTTGCTGGTGTTCATTCGGCTCGCCATTGAACAGCGCGATGCTTTCCGCGTTCTCGCGCACCCGCACCAGGCTGAAACGCAAGTCGGCCTCGAAGCGTTGCTGGCGGTTGCTCAAGCCGATCAGTTTTCGACCAATCAAGTGGGTCAACCAACTGCCCAGCACGGCATATACCAGTGCCGCCCAGAACATATAGCCGGGAATCGTGATGCCCCAAACCTCGATACTGCCGGACACGCCCCACAGGATCACCGAGAACGACACCAGGCTCACCAGGTTACTGATAAACCCCAGGCCCAGGCTCAGGGTGCTGCTGGTAAAGGCGTTGAGGTCTTCGGAGATACGTTGGTCGGGGTTATCGGTGTAGCCGCCATATTCCAGGTGGTAGTAGTTCTTCTCGCTCAGCCACTTGGCGAAGTAGGTTTCAGTCAGCCAGCGCCGCCAGCGGATGGTGAGCATTTGCTGCAAATAGGAAGTGAACACCCCGGTGACGATCGCCACCACGGCGATCACGCTGAAATACATCAGCAGGTGGGTGAAGGCGTCGTAGTCCTTCTTTTCCAGGGCGTTATAGAAGTCGCGGTTCCAGCTGTTGAACCACACCGACACCGCCACACTGAACAGCGACAGCCCCAGCACCACCAGCAGCAACAGCCAGGCCTTGAACTTCTCCTCACTGCGCCAGTAGGGGGTGATCAGCGCCCAGACTTTCCTTAAAAATTGCCCACGCACCGCGTCATTGACCGCGGAATACTCAGCGTTCTGATTCATTGTTCAGGCTCGGTAGGAAAAAAATAACAGGCGTTTGAACCGATCATAGACGATCGGTTCAGGGCTCCGTGCGGCCTGAAGCAGATTGTTCAGTCGCCGTTCAACGTCGAACCGGGCGTTTCTGCAACTTGCGCTGCAACGTTCGACGATGCATGCCCAGGGCGCGGGCCGTGGCGGAGATGTTGCCTTCGTGCTCGGTCAACACCCGCTGGATGTGTTCCCACTGCAGGCGGTCCACCGACATCGGGTTTTCCGGCACCAGGGTGTCGAGGTCGGCGTGCTCGGAGAGCAAGGCGGCCAGCACGTCGTCGGCGTCTGCCGGCTTGCACAGGTAGTTGCAGGCGCCACGCTTGATCGCCTCGACGGCGGTGGCAATGCTGGAATAGCCGGTGAGGATCACCACGCGCATTTCCGGGTCCAGCTCCAGCAGCTTGGGCAGCAGCACCAGGCCGGAGTCGCCGTCCATTTTCAGGTCCAGGGCCGCGTATTCCGGCAGGTCGGCCGTGGCGATGGCCAGGCCTTCCTCGGCGGAACCTGCAGTGCTGACGCGAAAGCCACGACGGCTCATGGCGCGGGCCATCACGCGGGTAAAGGTGGCGTCGTCATCTACCAGCAGCAGGTGCGGCAGTTCTTCGCCTTCGACTTGGATCTCGTCACTCATCGATGTCTCCTCGTGCGACACGGGGCAGGCGCAGCTCGGTGAGCGTGCCGCCTTCCTCATGACTATAGAGTTTCACTGAGCCGCCCGCGCGGGTCACGCTGGCCTTGCTCAAAAACAGGCCCAGGCCGAAGCCTTTGCCCTTGGTGGTAAAGAAGGGCTTGCCGATCTGCTCGGCAATCGCCAGCGGCACACCGGCGCCGTGGTCGCGAATGCTGATGGTGAAGTCTTCCGCATCCCAGTCCAGGGTCACTTCCAACCCTTCCGGGCAGGCATCGGCGGCGTTGTTCAGCAGGTTCAGCAGCGCCTGGGTCAGGTCCGGCGGCGGTGCCATGCGCGGCACCGTGCCCTGGCCCAGCAGGTGAAACCGGTAACTGGCTTCGGGACGCATCAGGTGCCAGCGGTTCAGGGCTTCGTCCAGCCACTGGGTGACGTCTTGCATCTCCACCGCCAGGCGGCGATTGGCCTCGGCGGCGCGCACCAGCTGCTGCAAGGTCAGCTTGCACTGCTTGACCTGTTCCTGCAGCACACTCAGGTCGTCTTGCAGGGCCGGGTCGTGGTAGTCCTGGGTCATTTCCTTGAGCAGTACGCTCATGGTCGCCAGCGGCGTGCCCAATTCGTGGGC
>NZ_JACARK010001006.1:0-1435 GCF_013386655.1 Pseudomonas sp. K5002
GCCAACCCTGCGCATGCTGATGGGCGGCGCGCTGATCATCGTGGCCATCGTGGTGTCCGGGCTGATGGGCGGCGCCAAACCGGCCAAGCAGCCGGCCACCACGGCCGAGGTTCACTGAGTACGGTCGTTATGCCCCAGGTCCCGTTGTGGGTCGATCTGGTCGCGCACTCTTTGCTTGAGCACCTTGGCTTCCGGGAAGCCCCCGTCGGCCTTGCGTTCCCAGATCTGCACACCGTCGCAGGTAATCCGAAACGCACCGCCGGTGGCCGGCTCCAGGGCCACTTTGCCGAGGTCATCGGCGAACGTGCTCAGCAGTTCCTGGGCCAGCCAGGCGGCGCGCAGCAGCCACTGACACTGGGTGCAATAGGTGATGACAATCTCGGGCTTGGCCGCTGACATGAATTGACTGGCTCCTGCTTGGCGGGTTGAAAGGATCGAGTGGCTATAATACCGGCCTTTATCGTCCTGCCTTGAGATTGATGATGCGCCGCCTGTTGTCCTGCCTGTTGCTGTGCCTGTTCCCTGTCCTCGTCCAAGCCGTCGAAAATCCGCGCCCGAAGATCGGCCTGGTGCTCTCCGGCGGTGCCGCCCGTGGCCTGGCGCACATTGGCGTGCTCAAGGCCCTGGAAGAACAGGGCATCCACATCGATGCGATTGCCGGCACCAGCATGGGTGCGGTGATCGGCGGGCTGTACGCCTCGGGCTACAAGATCGACGAGCTGGAAAAACTCGCACTGAACATCGACTGGAAGCTCGCCCTGTCTGACGCGCCACCGCGGGAAGACGTGCCATTCCGGCGCAAGCAGGATGACCGGGATTTCCTGGTCAAACAGAAACTCAGCTTCCGCGACGACGGCAGCCTCGGCCTGCCACTGGGGGTGATCCAGGGTCAGAACCTGGCCTTGCTGCTGGAAAGCATGTTCGCTCACACCAGTAACGTGCGGGATTTCGACAAGCTGCCGATCCCCTTCCGCGCCGTGGCCACCGACATCACCAGTGGTGAAAAAGTGGTGTTCCGCAAAGGCCACCTGCCCCAGGTGATCCGCGCCAGCATGTCGATCCCGGCGGTATTTGCCCCGGTGGAACTGGATGGCCGGCTGCTGGTGGACGGCGGCATGACCGATAACATCCCGCTGGATGTGGCGCGGGAAATGGGGGTCGACATCGCCATCGTCGTCGACATCGGCACCCCGCTGCGCTCACGCAAGCAACTCAACACCGTGGTGGACGTGCTCAACCAGTCCATCACCCTGATGACCCGGCGCAATTCCGAAGAACAACTCAAGGCCCTGGCGCCCCGCGACGTGCTGATCCAGCCGCCCCTGGCCGCCTACGGGGTGACGGATTTCGGGCGCGCCAAGGACATGATCGACGCGGGCTACCGCGCCACCCGCGCACTCGACGTGCGCCTGGCGCACCTGCGCCCGGCCGAACC
>NZ_JACARK010001007.1:0-4420 GCF_013386655.1 Pseudomonas sp. K5002
CGCCGGCACCGCGAGCCCGACCCTGGGCGGCCTGTTCAAGGGCGGTTCGGGTACCTGGTCGTTTGCACCGCAGATCAACATCCCGATCTTCAACGCCGGCAGCCTGCGCGCCAGCCTGGATTACTCGAAAATCCAGAAAGAGATCAACGTCGCTAACTACGAGAAAGCGATCCAGACCGGCTTCCAGGAAGTCTCCGACGGCCTCGCCGCCCGTGAGACCTACAAGCAGCAACTGGACGCCCAACGTGGCTTCGTCGCGGCCAACCAGGATTACTACCGCCTGGCCGAGCGTCGCTACCGTATTGGTGTCGACAGCAACCTGACGTTCCTCGACGCCCAGCGCCAACTGTTCAGTGCCCAGCAATCGCTGATCACCGACCGCCTGGCGCAGCTCAACAGCGAGGTCAACCTGTACAAGGCCCTCGGTGGTGGCTGGAACGAACAGACCGCGAAGAACGAACCGTTGAAAGAAGAAGCACCGCCCTTGAAGTTGTTCTGATAGTGGCGCAGTAAACAAAAACCGCTTCCCGCCCAGGAAGCGGTTTTTTTACGCCCATGACTTTGCGTTCGATCATCGCCCACAACCCGCTCTCCCCCACTTTCATCGCCCCCGCACCGCCCCGCACCATGGCCGCCACCTGCATAACCCCAATAACAACAGGTCTGACACCATGAGCACTTTCGACCCGCGCCGGCTTTTGCTGGCAACCGCTGTCGCCAGCATTGCCCTCCCCGTTGTCGCTGAAGAACACGGCTTCCTGGAAGACGCCAGCGCCAACCTAAACCTGCGTAATTTCTTCTTCAACCGCAACTACACCAATCCCACCAAGACCCAGGGCGGCGCACAGGAGTGGACGCAAAGTTTCATCCTCGACGCCAAATCCGGCTTTACCCAGGGCACCGTCGGTTTCGGCGTGGATGTACTGGGCCTGTACTCATTGAAGCTCGATGGCGGGCGCGGCACGGGTGGCACCCAGCTGTTGCCGCTGGACCACGATGGCCGTCCGGCGGATGAATTCGGGCGTCTGGGCGTGGCGTTCAAGGCACGGGTTTCAAAGACAGAAGTGAAAGTCGGCGAATGGATGCCGGTACTGCCGATCCTGCGGTCGGACGATGGCCGCTCGCTCCCGCAAACCCTGCGCGGCGGGCAAATCACCTCCAAGGAAATCGACGGCCTGACCCTGTACGGCGGCCAGTTCCGCGCCAACAGCCCACGGGACGACAGCAGCATGACCGACATGTCCATGTTCGGGAAAACCGCGTTCACCTCCGACCGCTTCAACTTCCAGGGCGGCGAATATGCCTTCAACGACAAACGCACCCAGATCGGTGTGTGGAACGCCCAACTCAAGGACATCTACAGCCAGCAATACCTCAACCTGATCCACAGCCAACCGGTGGGCGACTGGACCCTGGGCGCCAACCTCGGGTTCTTCTACGGCAAGGACGACGGCAGCGCCCGCGCCGGAGACCTCGATAACAAGACCTGGTCCGGACTGTTCTCGGCCCGATACGGCGGCAACACGTTCTATGTCGGCCTGCAAAAACTCACCGGCAACAGCGCCTGGATGCGCGTCAACGGCACCAGCGGCGGCACCCTGGCCAACGACAGCTACAACGCCAGCTACGACAACGCCCAGGAAAAATCCTGGCAGGTACGCCATGACTATAACTTCGCCGCCCTGGGTATTCCGGGCCTCACGCTGATGAACCGCTACATCAGCGGCAGCAACGTACACAGCGGCACGGTGACCGATGGCAAGGAATGGGGACGGGAAAGTGAAGTGGCCTACGTGGTGCAGAGCGGAGCGCTGAAGAATCTCAATGTGCGCTGGCGTAACTCCAGCATGCGCCGGGACTACAACAACAACGAGTTTGATGAAAACCGGTTGATCGTCAGTTACCCGATAAGCCTGCTGTAAAGCCTCGACAGTCTTGTTGTATGGTGCGCGCGTGTCATGGATGACCCGCCCCAGCAGCCAATGTCATTCGAGTCCGCCATGAAACCCTTCGCCACCGTATCGGCCGCACTAGCCCTGGCCCTGAGCCTCAGCGGTTGCATCGGCCCGCCTCTGGCGCTGACACCGCAAACCGAACAACGCCTGAAAACCGAGGCGCCAATCCGTTTTTTGCTGACCTTCGATGACGGCCCCAGCGCCTCGGGCTTCATGAACCCCAGCCGTTCGGTGATGGCGGACCTGGCGAACAACCCGATACAGCCGGGGATCAAGGCGGTGTTCTTCCTGCAGACCGAGGCGCCCCGCTCCGGCGGCAACCCGCGGGGCTACAAGACCATGGAGCGCGAATACGCGGCCGGCCATATCCTGGGCTTCCACACCGCGACCCCGTGGCACAGCAACCATCGCTTGCAGAATCCGGCTGAACTGGAGCACTACCTCAGCCTGGGTTCATCGACCCTCACCTCCATCACCGGCCAACCGCCCACACTGGTACGCCCGCCGTTCTGGAACTACGACAAGCGCACCTTCGCCGCCTATCAGCAACACGGCATGCATGTGTTGCTGACCGACCTGAGTGCAAACGATGGGGTGATCTGGGTGTTCAACGGCAGCCCGCGTCGACGGGAAAACCTGATACGCCAACTCTCGGTGGTGCGTGAGCGCATCGCCAAAGGCGAATTACCGACGGTGGACGGCGTGATCCCGGTGGTGGTGACCTTCCACGATATCAACCGCTACACCGCCTGGCACTTGAAGGAATACCTGCAAATCCTGCTGGACAGCGCCCATATCAATGGCGTGCCCCTCGCCACACAGCCTTTCTACACCGACCGGACAACCTTGCAGCGAGCCGCCATGGCCCGCACGGTAAAAAGCGCCGACGAAGTGGTGCACCTGCCAGGTGTGTGGAATTGGGTGTGGGACGCTGACTCGCACTAGGCGCGCGACTCTACCCCCAACTCATCCCACACCGACTCGGCCAAGTGAAACGTCGCATTCGCCGCCGGAATCCCGCAATAGATCGCGCTCTGCATCAGCACTTCCTTGATCTCGGCGCGGGTCACACCGTTGCTCGCGGCGGCGCGCAGGTGCAGCTTCAGCTCTTCGCTGCGGTTCATGCCGATGAGCATGGCGATGGTGATCAGGCTGCGGGTATGCCGCGGCAGCCCCGGGCGGGTCCAGATATCACCCCAGGCGTGGCGGGTGATCATTTCCTGGAACTCGCTGTTGAACTCGGTCAGGGCGTTGAGGCTGCGGTCGACGTGGGCGTCGCCCAGCACTTCGCGGCGCACTTGCAGGCCTTCGGCATAACGTTGTTTCTCGTCCACAAAACGCTCCTCATGCAACGGTGACGACAGGCACATACCTGTGGCGAGGGAGCTTGCTCCCGTTGGGTCGCGCAGCGACCCCAGTGAGGCCGCTGCAGGGTTTTACAAATAGTTGGGTTGCGGCTGCTCAGGGGCTGCTACGCAGCCCAACGGGAGCAAGCTCCCTCGCCACAGGGTTCAGCGATACTCAGCGCGATAGCAGAAATTCCAGCACACGGTCGCTGAACGCCGCACCGGCTTGCACGTTGGACAAGTGCGCGGCATAGAACTCGGCATACTCGGCGCCCTGCACATGCGCCTGGATAAAGTGCCCACCCGCCGGCGGCGTCACCGCATCTTCGCTGCCTGCGATCACCAGGGTCGGCACCTTGATCGACGCCAGTTGCTCGCGGAAATCCGCGTCGCGCACGGCCGCGCAGTTTGCGGCATAACCCTGGGGATCAGTCGCCGCCAGCATATCGGTGATCAGCTTGGCCTGGTCAGGATGAGCCTCGGCGAAGTCGGCGGTGAACCAGCGGGCAATTGACGCATCACGCAGGGCAACCATCGCGGCCGCACCGTCGCGCAGGACCATCTCGATGCGTGGGCTCCAGATCTCGGGCGTGCCGATCTTCGCGGCGGTGTTGCACACCACCAGCCGGCGCAAACGCTCACCCGCGTTGATCCCCAGCCACTGGCCGATCAGGCCGCCCATGGACAACCCGCAGAAATGCGCGCGCTCGATCTGCAACGCATCCAGCAGCGCCAGCACGTCACGGCCCAATTGCTCGATGCTGTAGGGGCCTTCGGTGACCAGCGACTTGCCATGGCCGCGGGTATCGAAACGCAGCACCCGGAAGTACTGGGTGAACGCCTCGATCTGGATGTCCCACATATGCAGGTCGGTGCCCAGGGAGTTGGACAGCACCAGTACCGGTGCATCTTCGGGGCCATCGAGTTGGTAGTTCAGTTCGCCATCGGCGAGTTGTACAAATCCCACAGCAGCCTCCTCAGGCAGTCAAAGCAAAATGTTCGGCCACGGCCCGGGTGACCCAGGTGTGCGCCTGGCCCAGGTAGTGCGTCGGGTCCAGCAGGCGATCGAGTTCGGCCGCCGAAAGCTCGGCAGTCACTTGCGGTTCATCCCCCAGCACC
>NZ_JACARK010001008.1:0-305 GCF_013386655.1 Pseudomonas sp. K5002
TGCTGATCGAAGGCAGCGAGATGATTCGCCGCGTGGGCTGGTGCACCGGTGGCGGCCAGGGCTATATCGACCAGGCGGTGCTCGCCGGGGTTGACCTGTACCTGAGCGGCGAAGCCTCGGAGCAGACCTTCCACAGCGCCCGGGAAAACGACATCAGCTTTATCGCGGCCGGGCACCACGCCACCGAGCGTTA
This sequence comes from Pseudomonas sp. K5002, assembly GCF_013386655.1. Classification (NCBI taxonomy): domain Bacteria; kingdom Pseudomonadati; phylum Pseudomonadota; class Gammaproteobacteria; order Pseudomonadales; family Pseudomonadaceae; genus Pseudomonas; species Pseudomonas sp. K5002. Next base: position 194 of record NZ_JACARK010001008.1, read on the forward strand.
CGGCGTGCAAGCCTTGGGCGATTACCTCGCACGGCGCTTCGCCCTCGAACACCTCTTCATCGATTGCCCAAACCCGATCTAAAGAACATCACCGGACACATGTGGGAGCGGG
>NZ_JACARK010001009.1:0-335 GCF_013386655.1 Pseudomonas sp. K5002
CCCATCCAAACCAAAAGCGACCCCCTCCGTTGACGCCCCACCCCAAACCCCTATTAAGTACTATTAATCCGCATTAATAGGATCAATCAAACACCATGCTAAGCCGCCCGTTGCGCCGCAAACGCCAGAAGCTCTCCGACGTGATCGTCGAGTCGGTCAAACGCTCCATCGTCACCGACGCCCTGAAGCCTGGCGACCGCTTGCCCACCGAACGCGAACTGATGGAAAGCTTCCAGTGCTCCAAAGGCTCCGCCCGCGAAGCCCTCAAGGCGCTGGAAGTCGAAGGCCTGGTCAACACCCGCACCGGCCCGAGCGGCGGCGCCTATCTCAACCAG
>NZ_JACARK010001010.1:0-3524 GCF_013386655.1 Pseudomonas sp. K5002
TGGAAAACCGCACCATCGGCCGCGCCGGCCTGCTGCCCAAGCTCTCGTACAACTACAACAAGGGCCGCAACAACTCCCAGGCCACCTTGCCCGACGGGCGCGGCGGCAATTATCACGATGACCGCAACTACAACAGCTATGGCTCCACGTTCACCCTGCAACAGCCGCTGTTCGACTACGAAGCCTATGCCAACTACCGCAAGGGCGTGGCCCAGGCACTGTTTGCCGACGAGAGCTTCCGCGACAAGAGCCAGGCGCTGCTGGTGCGGGTGCTGACCTATTACACCCAGGCGTTGTTTGCCCAGGACCAGATCGACATTGCCCGCGCCAAGAAAAAGGCCTACGAGCAGCAGTTCCAGCAGAACCAGCATCTGTTCCAGCAGGGCGAGGGCACCCGCACCGACATCCTGGAGGCCGAGTCGCGCTATGAGCTGGCGACTGCCGAAGAGATCCAGGCGCTGGATGAACAGGACGCCTCGCTGCGCGAACTCGGGGCGCTGATTGGCGTGCAGAGCGTCAATATCAACGACCTGGCGCCGCTGAACCCGGGGTTTGCCGCCTTCACCCTGACCCCGGCCAATTACGACACCTGGCACGAACTGGCGCTGACCAACAACCCCAACCTGGCCTCGCAACGCCAGTCCGTGGAAGTGGCGCGTTATGAAGTGGAGCGCAACCGTTCGGGGCACCTGCCACGCATCACGGCGTATGCCAGCTCGCGCCAGCAGGAATCCGACAGCGGCAACACCTACAACCAGCGCTACGACACCAACACCATCGGCATCGAAGTCAGCATGCCGTTGTATGCCGGTGGCGGCGTCTCGGCTTCCACCCGCCAGGCCAGCCGCGCCATGGAGCAGGCCGAGTACGAACTGGAAGGCAAGACCCGCGAAACCCTGATCGAACTGCGACGCCAGTTCAGTGCTTGCCTGTCGGGCGTCAGCAAGTTGCGGGCGTATCAAAAGGCGCTGACTTCGGCTGAAGCGCTGGTGGTCTCGACCAAGCAAAGCATCCTCGGGGGCGAGCGGGTCAACCTCGATGCGCTGAACGCCGAGCAGCAGTTGTACAGCACCCGTCGCGACCTGGCCCAGGCACGGTACGACTACCTGATGGCCTGGACCAAATTGCATTACTACGCGGGCAACTTGCGTGACACCGACCTGGCCAAGGTGGACGAGGCGTTTGGTCCTGAGAGCCGCTGATGCCTGGACGAGTAGCACTTGGTGCAAGGGAGCTTTGGTGGCATGGGCGCTTGTTTTGGCAAGGGAGTTTTCTGTGGCAAGGGCGCTTGTTGTGGCGAGNNAGCTCCCCCGCCACAGGTATTTCAACAATAAGAAAAAGGACTCTTCATGATCACTGGTTCACCTCGCTTCAAACCCTTCACCGCAGGCTCCTTGCTGCTGCTGTCAGTGGCGGCCCACGGGCAGTACATCGAAGCCGGCAAAGTCGGCGACCCCGGCAGTTGGCGTTCCGCCGAGTTCCAGAGCGACTGGGGCCTGGAGCGGATGAAAGCCAACGAGGCCTATGCGAGCGGCATCACCGGCAGTGGCGTGAAGATCGGCGCTCTGGATTCGGGTTTCGACCCCAACCATCCCGAAGCCTCAAAAAACCGCTATCACGCGGTCACCGCCAGCGGCACCTACGTCGATGGCAGCCCCTTCACGACCACCGGCGCGCTCAACCCAAACAATGACTCCCACGGCACCCACGTGACCGGCACCATGGGCGCAGCCCGCGATGGCGTGGGCATGCACGGCGTGGCGTACAACGCGCAGATCTACGTCGGCAACACCAACGCCAGCGACAGCTTCCTGTTCGGCCCCACGCCAGACCCCAAGTACTTCAAGGCGGTGTACAGCGCGCTGGTGGATTCCGGCGTGCGCGCGATCAATAACAGTTGGGGCAGCCAACCCAAGGATGTCAGCTACCAGACCATTGGCGACCTGCACGCTGCCTATGCCCAGCACTACAACCAGAACACCTGGCTGGATGCCGCTGCGGAGGTGGCCAAGGCCGGGGTGATCAACGTGTTCAGTGCTGGCAACAGCGGCTACGCCAACGCCAGCGTGCGTTCGGCCTTGCCTTATTTCCAGCCGGAGCTGGAAGGCCACTGGCTGGCGGTATCGGGCCTGGACAAGGCGAACAACCAGAAATACAACCAGTGCGGCATCGCCAAGTACTGGTGCATTTCCACCCCCGGGGCGTTGATCAACAGCACCATTCCCGATGGCGGTTATGGGGTGAAATCAGGCACCTCGATGTCGGCGCCCCATGCCACCGGCGCACTGGCGCTGGTGATGGAACGCTATCCATACCTGAACAATGAACAGGCCTTGCAGGTGCTGTTGACCACGGCCACCCAGCTCAATGGCGCGGTCACCGATGCACCGACCACTCAGGTCGGCTGGGGCGTGCCGGACCTTGGCCGAGCAATGCACGGGCCCGGGCAATTGCTCGGGCCGATGAATGTCACGTTGGCGGCCGGGCAGGGCGATGTGTGGAGCAATGCGATCTCCGACAAGGCGCTGATCCAGCGTCAGGCCGAAGACAGCGCCGAAACCCTGGCCTGGCAGCAAACCCTGCGCGACAAGGGCTGGGAGAACGGCGTGGGCGCCGGCGCGAGTCAGCAGGACCAGACGGACTATGCCGTTGGCACTGCCCGTGCGGCAGCCGCGGCCCAGCGTATCTACGAAGGCAGCCTGACCAAGTCCGGTGCGGGCAGCCTGATCCTGGCGGGCGAAAACACCTACCGTGGCCCGACCACCGTGAATGGCGGCCGGTTGGCGGTGAATGGCTCGCTGACGTCCGCGGTGACGGTCAATGACAGCGGCACGTTGGGCGGCTCCGGTCGCATCGCGGCGTTACAGGTCAATAGCGGCGGCACCGTGGCGCCGGGCAATTCCGTGGGCACCTTGCAGGTGGCCGGGGATGTAAACCTCGCCGCCGGCTCCACCTATGCGGTCGAACTCACCCCCACCACCAGCGACCGGATTGTCGCCACGGGCAAGGCAATCCTCGGCGGCGGCACCGTGACCCTGGCCCTGGAAAACAGCCCGACCCTGCTCAGCCTGCAACAGGCGGAAAGCCTGGTGGGGCGCCAGTACAACATCCTCCAGGCGGCTGGCGGGATCCAGGGCCAGTTCGGTGCCGTGTTGCCCAACTACCTGTTCCTCGGCGGCACCCTCGACTATGCCGCCAACGGTGTGCAACTGGGCATTGCCCGCAGTGATGCGAGTTTCGCCAGTGTCGGTGCCACTCGTAACCAGCGTTCGGTGGCGGCGGCCGCCGAGCAGTTGGGCGCCGGTAATCCGGTGTACGACAGCATCCTGCGGTCAGACTCGGCAGCCACGGCGCAGTCGGGTTTCCAGCAGCTGTCGGGAGAAATCTACCCGGCCATCGGCACAATGCTGATCAATGACAGCCGCCAGGTACGCGATGCCGTGGGCGAGCGCCTGCGCCATACGCCGGTTACCGGTGAGAGCAACGTGTGGGTCAAGGCGCTCGGCAGTTGGGGCAAGACCGAC
>NZ_JACARK010001011.1:0-2160 GCF_013386655.1 Pseudomonas sp. K5002
GCCGCCGAGATCATGTCGCCGGCAATCGCCAGGCCATGCTGGAAGCCGCCCATGCCGCCGCCGGCGGGGTAGAAGTCGCTGGCGGAACGGGTGCGCAGGGCGGCCCAGCGAGTCACGCCGAGGGTGAACAGCACGAACACCAGGAACATGCCGATGGCGTTCCAGTTCAGTGGCCGGGATGCGCCGTCGGCGGCGACTGCAAGGTCCGTGGCCAATGCCAGCGGCAGGAGAAACCACGCTACCAGCCGGCTCATGCTGTGCACTCCTGCTTGAGCTTGTCGTTCAGCGGGTCGATCACGTGGTTGGCGCGGTACACATAAAAGCCGGTCAGCGCGAACGCCAGCAGCACAATCACCACACCCACCAGCATGCCCACGGTGGTCACGCCGCCGCTCAACGACTGCCCGAGGGTAGCCGGGGAGAACGCCACCAACAGCACAAACCCGAAATAGATCACCAGCATGATCAGCGACAGCGACCAGTACAGGTTCTGTTTGCGGCGTACCAACTGGATGAAATCGGGATGTCGACGGATGCGCTCGATATCGTCGGGGGTCATGGTGGTGTGCTCCTTTTTATTGTTGTTGTGGTTAAACCTGCGTCCTGTAGGANNGAGGGCGCCGCGTTGATTCAGGCTACCCGCGTCATCGTTAACGATCTTCGCGAGCAAGCTCGCTCCTACAGGGGAGCGGTGTGTCCTTAAAGCTGATCGAAATCCAGTACCACCTTGTCGCTGACCGGGAATGCCTGGCACGACAGCACATAGCCGGCGGCCACTTCGTAGTCTTCGAGGGCGTGGTTGCTGTCCATCTCCACTTCGCCTTCGATGACTTTGCATTTGCAGGTGGAGCACACGCCGGCCTTGCACGAATACGGCAGCTCGGCGCCCTGGGCATTGCCCGCGTCGAGGATGCTCTGAGTGTTGCGGGGCAGGTCGAAGGCGAGGGCGCGGCCATCGCTGATCACCGTGATCTGGCTGACCGCCGCATCCACTTGCCGCGCCGCTTCGCGGGCCTCGCGCTTGTGCTGGCTGCCGGCGGCGGCGAACAGTTCGAAATGGATGCGCTCGGGCGCCATGCCCTTGGCCTTGAGGCTGTCGCGCACGGTCTCGGTCATCTCCTGCGGGCCGCAGATAAAGGACGCGTCGAGGGCTTTTACGTCGAGCCAGCGGGAGAACAGTTGCTCGCACTTCTCGGCATTGATGCGGCCGTTGTAGAGGTCGACATCCTGCTGCTCGCGGCTGAACACGAAGATCAGGTTCAGGCGCTGCAGGTAGCGGTTCTTCAGGTCTTCGAGCTGTTCGCGAAACAGCGCACCGGAGCTGGAACGGTTGCCGTACAGCAGCGTCACGCGGCTGTGGGGCTCGGTTTGCAGGGTGGTCTTGATGATCGACAGGATCGGCGTGATACCGCTGCCGGCCGCCACTGCCAGGTAATGGCCGTGGCGAGCCGGATCAAGGTCCACATGAAAATGCCCGGCGGGCGGCATCACTTCCAGGCTGTGCCCGACCTTGAGCTGTTCATTGGCAAAGGCGGAGAACCGTCCACCGGCCACGCGCTTGATGGCGATGCGCAGTTCACCGTCATTGACCCCGGTGCAGATCGAATAGGAACGGCGCACTTCCTCGCCATCCAGCTGGGTGCGCATCACCAGGTGCTGGCCCTGGGTGAAGTGGAAGCTGTCTTGCAGATGCTGCGGAATCTCGAAGGCGATGGACACCGCATCACGGGTCTCGTTGCGCACATCCTTGATGGTCAGGCTGTGAAATTTGCTCATTGTTGTTCTCCAACCAAGCGGGCCGCAGGCCCCTCAGATGCACTTGAAATAGTCGAACGGTTCCAGGCAATCGCGGCAGCGGTGCAGCGCCTTGCAGGCGGTGGAGCCGAATTCGCTGAGCACTTCGGTGTGGGTGCTGCCGCATTGCGGGCAAGCAATCACCGGGCTTTCTCCCAGCAGGCTGCGTTTGCTGCTACTGCCTTGGGGCGGTGCGATGCCGTAGGCCCGCAGGCGTTCGCGGCCGCTGCTGGTGATCCAGTCGGTGGTCCAGGCCGGGGTCAGCATGCGTTACAGTTGCGGCCCGCGGAAACCAGCCAGCTCCAATGCATCGCGGATATCGCCCAACATCACATAGGTGGCGGGGCAGCCGGAGTAGGTCGGCGT
>NZ_JACARK010001012.1:0-2823 GCF_013386655.1 Pseudomonas sp. K5002
CACGGCCGGCACTGCCAGGCAAAAGCCCAGCAACATGGTCAGGCCCAGGTCGGCGTGCAACGCGCTGACCGCAATCAGCGGCCCCGGATGCGGTGGCATCAAGGCGTGCAGGGTGGTCATCCCCGCCAGCGCCGGAATTGCGATTTTCAGCAGCGGCTGGTTCGAACGCTTGGCCATCACGAAGATGATCGGCACCATCATCACCAGGCCCACTTCGAAGAACAGCGGCAGGCCAATCACCATCGCCACCAGCGCCATCACCCACGGCAATGACTTGCCCTTGCCCAACCCCAGCAGGGTGGTGGCGATACGGTCGGCAGCGCCGGATTCGGCCATCAACGCGCCGAGCATCGAGCCCAGGGCAATGATGATCCCGGCTTCACCGAGGATCGCCCCGGCGCCTTTGCTGAAGGCCTTGGCCACTTCTTCCGGCGGCAAGCCCGCGCCGACACCGGCGATAAACGTACCGATCAGGATCGACAGGAAGGGCGGCAGCTTGGTCGCGCTGATCAACACAATGATGCTGGCGATGGCCAGTAATACGCAGAACATGAGGCGGGTGTCGTGAACCATCCACGCGGCAGTCGATAACTCCAAAACGGGACTCCTTATCGAACAGGTTGGCTAATATGTTTCTTTTTGTTTCCTGCTCGAAAAGCATACCTGATACAACGGTTCCAGAGCGTTCATGTTCAATTTTGGTGCGTATGGCTTAACGCTCAGCTGACGGCGAGATGACAATTTTGCAACTCGTGCCGGTGGTTTTGGCCTAGAGCTCTATGATCAACCGGACGACCACCCACGAGGATATTTCATGAGCGCAGGACACAGCCACGCCCAGGTACGCGCCGGCCACGAACGGCTGTTATGGATCGCATTGGCACTGACCGGCAGCTTTATGATCGCCGAGGTGATCGGCGCCTTTATCACCGGCAGCCTGGCGCTGTTGTCCGATGCCGCGCACATGATGACCGACGCCCTGGCGCTAGGGATTTCCCTGGTGGCGATCCAGGTCGCCAAGCGCGCCGCCGACCGCAAGCGCACCTTCGGCTATGCGCGTTTCGAGATCCTGGCGGCAGCGTTTAATGCGCTGCTGCTGTTCGGCGTGGCGTTCTACATTCTTTATGAGGCGTATCAACGCTTGCAGGCGCCCGCCGAGATCCAGTCCACCGGCATGCTGGTGATCGCGGTGCTGGGGCTGATCGTCAACCTGATTTCCATGCGATTGCTGAGTGCGGCCAGCGGCGAAAGCCTGAATGTGAAGGGCGCTTACCTGGAAGTCTGGAGTGACATGCTCGGCTCCATCGGCGTGATCATCGCGGCGCTGGTGATCATGTACACCGGCTGGGGCTGGGTGGATTCGGTGGTGGCGGCAGCGATTGGCTTCTGGGTGTTGCCCCGCACCTGGACGCTGCTCAAGGAAAGCATGAACGTGCTGCTGCAAGGCGTGCCGGACGGCATCGATATCGACAAGGTGGAACAGGCAATTCGCGGCGTTCCCGGGGTCAAGGACGTGCACGACCTGCATATCTGGGCCCTCACCAGCGGCAAGAACGTGCTGAGCACTCACTTGGTGGCGGATTCTGCCCAAGGCAGCGAGCAACAGATCCTCAGCCAGGTGACGGAGTTACTGCATGAACAATTCGATATTTCCCACGCCACGATCCAGATCGAAGGCGAAGGTTTTCAGCATGACGAGCATGACGAGGTGCACGCCTGACCGTCACTCACGGTCTTCCAGCACATAACCCACGCCGCGCAAGGTATGGATCAACTTGCGCTCGAACGGGTCATCGATCTTCGCCCGCAGGCGGCGGATCGACACTTCCACCACATTGGTGTCGCAATCAAAGTTCATGTCCCACACGAACGAGATAATTTGCGTGCGCGACAGCACCACGCCGCTCTGGCGCATCAGCAGGTGCAGCAGGGCGAACTCCTTGGTGGTCAGGTCGATGCGCTGCAAACCGCGAAACGCCCGGTGGCGGCCCTGATCCAATTCCAGGTCGGCCACCCGCAACACATCCGGCACCGGCGAATGCACGCTGCGGCGCATCAAGGTGCGCACCCGCGCGAGTAATTCGGGGAACTCAAACGGCTTGACCAGGTAATCATCGGCGCCCAGGTCCAGGCCCTTGATCCGGTCGGCGAGGCGGCCCTGGGCGGTCAGCATCATGATGCGGGTGCTGCTGTTCTGGCGGATGCGTTGCAGCACGTCCCAGCCATCCATCAACGGCAAATTCACGTCGAGCATCACCAGGTCGTAGGCGTGCTGGCGAGACAAATGCAGGCCGTCGGCGCCGGTGGCGGCACAGTCGACGATATAGCCACTTTCGCTCAATCCCTGGTGTAGATAATCGGCGGTTTTAGGTTCGTCTTCGATAACCAGAATACGCATGTCGAGGATCCCGCTGGGCAGTGGAAAAGTTGCCCGGAGCTTAAAGCAAAAGCCCGCGCCAGAGCCGTTGCTAACGGATTTGTAATGTTCTGGCCACTCCTCTGATAAGTACCGAAAGTTACATTGCCCACCTGTTAATTCATGGGCATGGAACTCTTGTTATGCCAACTTTTGTCCGCACGTTTATCGGCGCTTCGGTGCTGTTGCTGATGACGGTCCAGGGCGCAAACGCGCAAACCCTGACCCTCGAATCGGCCCTGCAAACCGCCTTCGCCAACAACCCCGACATGGCCGCTGCGCAGTGGGAAATCGACATCGCCCAAGGCGGTCGCCAGCAGGCCGGTTTGATCCCGAATCCGGTGGCCTCCTGGGACGCCGAAGACACCCGCCGCAACTCGCGCACCACCACCGTAAAACTGAGCCAA
>NZ_JACARK010001013.1:0-5107 GCF_013386655.1 Pseudomonas sp. K5002
GACGGCAACACCGGCAAGGCCGCCTACCTGCACGCTTTTGTCGCCCTGGCCGCCAGCTCCGCAGTAGTGGCCGGCGCTCCCGGCGCGCAAACCTTGCTCAACGACGCGATCCATATCATCGACCAGTATTTCTGGAGCGAAGAGGAGGGCGCGATGCTCGAGTCCTTTGCCCAGGACTGGAGCGGGGTAGAAGCCTATCGCGGCGCCAACAGCAACATGCACGCCACTGAAGCCTTCCTGGCCCTGGCCGATGTCACCGGTGAAACCCGCTGGCTGGACCGGGCACTGCGCATCGTCGAGCGGATTATTCATACCCATGCGGCGCAAAACCGGGACATGGTGATCGAGCATTTCGACAGCCATTGGCAACCCCTGCGTGGTTACAACGAAGACAACCCGGCCGATGGTTTTCGTCCCTACGGCATCACCCCCGGCCACGGCTTCGAATGGGCGCGACTGGTGTTGCACCTTGAGGCTGCGCGCCTGGATGCCGGGCTCGTCACCCCTGAGTGGCTAGTGACCGACGCCAAGGGCCTGTTCGCCAGCGCCTGTGAATACGCCTGGGCCGTCGACGGCGCTCCCGGCATTGTCTACACCCTCGACTGGAGCCAGCGCCCCGTGGTGCGCGAGCGCCTGCACTGGACCCATTGCGAAGCCAGTGCCGCTGCCCAGGCGCTGCTCAAACGCACGGGGGAGTTGCATTACGAAACCTGGTACCGGCGCTTCTGGGAGTTCTGTGAAACCCGTTTCATTGACCGCACCCACGGCAGCTGGCACCACGAACTGAGCCCGAAAAACCAGCCCAGCGCGAAAATCTGGGGTGGCAAACCGGACCTCTACCACGCCTGGCAGTCTGTCTTGCTGCCGGGGCTACCCTTGTCACCGAGCATGGCCAGTGCCGTGGCCACCGGGCGCTATGTCACCAAGTGGTGACATTTTGGCGTCCCTTTGTTACCTGCACCTGAAAAATCCCTGTTTAAACTCGTTTGCAGCGCAAGCACCGACTTGCATGCATAACAACAAGAAAAAAGGTACTCAGATGAAAGCGATCAGTCGCCTCGCCGTAGCTATTTCCGTTGCCTCGTTGTTTCCCCTCAGTGCTTTTGCCGCCGACTCGAAAGGGACGGTTGAAGTTGTGCATTGGTGGACCTCGGGTGGCGAGAAAGCGGCAGTAGATGTCCTGAAGGCCCAAGTTGAAAAAGACGGTTTCACCTGGAAAGACGGTGCCGTCGCCGGCGGTGGCGGTTCCACTGCCATGACCGTACTGAAAAGCCGCGCCGTTGCTGGCAACCCGCCAGGCATGGCCCAGATCAAAGGCCCCGACATCCAGGAATGGGCGTCCACCGGGCTGCTCGACACCGACGTCCTGAAGGAACCCGCCAAAGAAGAGAAGTGGGACAGCCTGCTGGACAAGAAAGTCTCCGATACCGTGAAGTACGAAGGTAACTACGTGGCCGTGCCGGTGAACATTCACCGCGTGAACTGGCTGTGGATCAACCCGGAAGTGTTCAAGAAAGCCGGTATCACCAAGAACCCGACCACCCTCGAAGAATTCTACGCAGCGGGCGACAAGCTCAAGGCCGCGGGCTTCATTCCGCTCGCCCACGGTGGCCAGCCTTGGCAGGACAGCACCGTCTTCGAAGCGGTCGTGCTCTCGGTCATGGGGGCTGACGGTTACAAGAAAGCCCTGGTGGACCTCGACGAAAAAGCCCTGACCGGCCCTGAAATGATCAAGTCCCTGACCGAGCTGAAGAAAGTCGCGACCTACATGGACGCCGACGGCAAAGGCCAGGACTGGAACCTGGAAGCCGCCAAGGTCATCAACGGCAAGGCCGGCATGCAGATCATGGGTGACTGGGCCAAGAGTGAATGGACCGCCGCCAAGAAAGTCGCCGGCAAAGACTACGAGTGCGTAGCCTTCCCGGGCACCGACAAGGCCTTCACCTACAACATCGACTCCCTCGCAGCCTTCAAGCAGAAAGACAAAGGCACTGCTGCCGGTCAGCAGGACATCGCCAAGGTCGTGCTGAGCGAAAACTTCCAGAAAGTCTTCAGCATCAACAAAGGCTCGATCCCGGTTCGTATCGACATGTTGCAAGACATGGGCAAATACGGCTTCGACTCCTGCGCCCAGACTGCTGCCAAGGACTTCCTGGCGGATGCCAAGACTGGCGGCCTGCAACCAAGCATGGCCCACAACATGGCAACCACGCTGGCGGTACAAGGCGCGTTCTTTGATGTCGTGACCAACTACATCAATGACCCGAAAGCTGACCCTGCCGATACCGCGAAGAAACTCGCGGCAGCGATCAAGTCGGCCAAGTAACGGTTAGTACCGAATGGCCTTGTGGGGGGACCCCTAACCCCCACAAGGCATGTTCCTGTAGTCCTTTTTCCCTGTACTGGATTTTCCCATGAGTTCTGTTGCTGTGTTCAGCAAAGCCTCGCCGTTCGATGCACTGCAGCGCTGGCTACCCAAACTGGTGCTGGCGCCGAGCATGTTCATCGTTCTGGTGGGCTTCTATGGCTACATCCTGTGGACGTTCGTGCTGTCGTTCACTAACTCGACTTTCCTGCCGACCTACAAATTCGTAGGCCTGGCGCAATACGTGCGCTTGTTCGACAACGACCGCTGGTGGGTCGCGAGCAAGAACCTCGCGGTGTTCGGGGGCATGTTCATCGGCATCACCCTGGTGATCGGCGTGACCCTGGCGATTTTCCTCGACCAGAAAATCCGTCGCGAAGGTTTTATCCGCACCATTTACCTGTACCCGATGGCGCTTTCGATGATCGTCACCGGTACCGCCTGGAAATGGCTGCTCAACCCAGGCATGGGCCTGGACAAACTGCTGCGTGACTGGGGCTGGGAAGGCTTTCGCCTGGACTGGCTGATCGACCCGGACCGTGTGGTGTATTGCCTGGTGATCGCTGCTGTGTGGCAAGCCTCGGGCTTCATCATGGCGATGTTCCTTGCCGGCCTGCGCGGTGTTGATCAATCGATCATCCGTGCGGCGCAGATCGACGGCGCGAGCATGCCGCGCATCTACTGGAAAGTGGTGCTGCCAAGCCTGCGCCCGGTGTTCTTCAGTGCGGTAATGATCCTGGCGCACATCGCGATCAAGAGCTTCGACCTGGTGGCGGCCATGACGGCGGGTGGTCCGGGTTACTCCTCCGACCTGCCGGCGATGTTCATGTACTCCTTCACCTTCAGCCGCGGCCAGATGGGCATGGGTTCGGCCAGTGCGATTCTGATGCTCGGTGCGATTCTCGCGATCATCGTGCCTTACCTGTACTCCGAGCTGAGGACCAAGCGCAATGACTAGTCTTGCTGGCAAACCTGCCATCAGCCTGAGCCGCGTCGCGATCTACGCGGTGCTGATTCTCGCTGTCCTGCTGTACCTGGTGCCGTTGGTGGTCATGTTGCTCACCAGCTTCAAGACCCCGGAAGACATCAGCACCGGCAACCTGCTGAGCTGGCCCACCGTGATCACCGGCATCGGCTGGGTGAAAGCCTGGGCCACGGTTGACGGCTACTTCTGGAACTCGATCAAGATCACCGTTCCGGCGGTACTGATCTCCACCGCCATCGGTGCGTTGAACGGCTACGTGCTGTCGATGTGGCGCTTCCGTGGTTCGCAGTTGTTCTTCGGCCTGTTGCTGTTCGGCTGCTTCCTGCCGTTCCAGACCGTGCTGCTGCCAGCCTCGTTCACCCTCGGCAAGATGGGCCTGGCCAGTACCACCACGGGCCTGGTGTTCGTGCACATCGTCTACGGACTGGCGTTTACTACACTGTTCTTCCGTAACTACTACGTCAGCATTCCCGATGCACTGGTGAAGGCGGCTCGCCTGGATGGCGCGGGGTTCTTCACGATCTTCCGCCTGATCATCCTGCCGATGTCGACACCCATCATCATGGTGTGCCTGATCTGGCAGTTCACGCAGATCTGGAACGACTTCCTGTTCGGCGTGGTGTTCTCCAGCGGTGATTCGCAGCCCATCACGGTGGCGCTGAACAACCTGGTCAACACCAGTACCGGGGTCAAGGAATATAACGTTGATATGGCGGCGGCGATGATCGCCGGGCTGCCGACCCTGCTGGTCTATGTGGTCGCAGGCAAGTATTTCGTGCGCGGCCTGACGGCCGGCGCGGTCAAGGGGTAATCATGGCAACGCTCGAACTTCGTAACGTAAACAAGACCTACGGTACCGGCCTGCCGGACACCCTGAAGAACATCGAACTGTCGATCAAGGAAGGTGAGTTCCTGATCCTGGTCGGCCCTTCGGGTTGCGGCAAATCGACCTTGATGAATTGCATTGCCGGCCTGGAAAACATCACCGGTGGCGCGATCATGATCGGCGACCAGGACGTCAGCGGCATGAGCCCCAAGGATCGTGACATCGCCATGGTGTTCCAGTCCTACGCGCTGTACCCGACCATGAGCGTGCGCGAGAACATCGAATTCGGCCTGAAGATTCGCAAGATGCCCCAGGCGGCGATCGATGAAGAAGTGGCGCGAGTGGCCAAGCTGCTGCAGATCGAGCACCTGCTCAATCGCAAGCCGGGCCAGCTCTCCGGTGGCCAGCAACAACGCGTGGCCATGGGCCGGGCACTGGCGCGTCGCCCGAAGATCTACCTGTTCGACGAACCGCTGTCCAACCTCGACGCCAAGCTGCGGGTCGAGATGCGTACCGAAATGAAACTGATGCACCAGCGTCTGAAAACCACCACCGTCTACGTCACCCACGATCAGATCGAAGCGATGACCCTGGGCGACAAAGTGGCGGTCATGAAGGACGGCATCATCCAGCAGTTCGGCACGCCGAAAGAGATCTACAACGACCCGGCCAATCTGTTCGTGGCGAGCTTCATCGGTTCGCCGCCGATGAACTTCATTCCACTGCGCCTGCAACGCAAGGACGGCCGCCTGGTGGCGCTGCTGGACAGCGGCCAGGCCCGCTGTGAATTGCCGTTGAACATGAACGATGCCGGTCTTGAAGACCGCGAAGTGATCCTGGGCCTGCGCCCGGAGCAGATCGTACTGGCTGCCGCTGAAGCCACCGGCGCGCCGACCATTCGGGCCGAGGTGCAAGTCACCGAGCCGACCGG
>NZ_JACARK010001014.1:0-3514 GCF_013386655.1 Pseudomonas sp. K5002
CCGACCTCGTCCTTGCCCAGGCTGCCGCCGCCGCCGGCACGCAGCACCGGGTCGCAGACCACCGGCAAATGCGGGTGCGCCTTGAGCAGTTCGACCACGGTGTCGACCATCTCCAGGGAACCGAGCATGCCCAGTTTCACCGCGGCCACTTCGGAGTCACCGAGCACGGCGTTGGCCTGGGCCAGCACCCACTCGCGATCCAGCACGCGGAAATCGCTGACGTTGACGGTGTTCTGCACAGTCAGCGCGGTGACGGCCGGGGCCGCATGACAGCCCTGGGCGAGCAGGGCTTCGATATCTGCCTGCAAGCCGGCGCCACCACTGGGATCATGGCCGGAGAGACAGAGGACAACGGGGCGAGAGCTGTAGATATTCATGGTGCGCGAGCTTACCACCAAACGCTTTTTGGGTGGCTGTCGGGCGATGGTTGAATTTTTAGCGGAGGGGACGGCGGAAGTGGCTGTTTGCTATCATCGTGAAATACAGGTCAAATGCCCTGTAATGCCCGATCTAGAGCCTTTCAAAAAATTATTTCAATGGTGTCTTTTGGCCTGTAATGGCTATGCTAGAGTGGATTCAAACCAATAACTGTATCGCCGGTTTACGTCTGCTCAAAAGGAATGGAGGCTTTTGACATAACCGGACAGGTCACGCTGGGGCTCTATGCGCTATTTGCTGATGTTACTGTTGACCGGGCTGCCGATGCTGGCCGGCGCAGTCGAGTTCAACGAGACCACCACGCGGTTGCCTCTGGGCCAAGTGATGCAAGTCCTTGAGGACCCCAGTGGCGCCCTGACCATTGGCGATATCAGCTCGCCGGTCCTCGCCAGTCGTTTCAAGACCCACGACAAAGCCACATTGAATGCCGGCTATTCGCGCTCGGTGTTCTGGCTCAAGGTCGATTTGCATTACCGTGCACAGCGCCCGGATGCCCCGCGCCGCTGGCTGCTGGAACTGGCTTACCCGCCGTTGAACCAACTGGAGCTGTACGAGCCTGACAGTGTCGGCAACTATCGACTGGTGTCGCGCACCGGCAGCATCCTGCCGTTTTCCAGCCGCGAAATCCGCCAGAGCAACTACCTGTTCAAGCTCGACTTCGTCCCTGGCCAGCAGGAAACCCTGTACCTGCGCCTGCAAAGCCAGGGCTCGATCCAGGCACCGCTGACCCTCTGGTCCACCACCGCGTACCTCGAAGAACAGCCATTGCGCCTGTACGTGCTGGGTGTGATCTACGGCGTGTTGCTCGGCATGCTGATCTACAACCTGTTCATCTACCTGAGCGTGCGCGACACCAGCTACCTCTATTACATCCTCTATATCGCCTCGTTCGGCCTGTATCAGCTGTCGGTGAACGGTGTGGCCGTGCAGTATTTCTGGCCGAATAACCCGTGGTGGGCGAACGCGGCGGTGCCCTTCCTGATCGGTTCGGCGGCGCTGTTCGGCAGCCTCTTTGCCCGCAGTTTCCTGCACACCGCGCTTTACAGTCGCTGGATCAACCGGCTGTTGCTGGCCCTGGCGGTCAGCGGCGGGGTGGTGATGGTGCTGGCCCTGTTCACCAGTTATGCGCTGGCGCTGCGCCTGGCCACCGCCCTGGCGCTGGTCTTTACCGTGACCATCTTCGTCGCGGCCATCAAGGCCTGGTATTGCGGCCAGCGCATGGCGCGCTACTTCATCATCGCCTGGACCGCGTTCCTGCTGGGCGGTGTAGTCAATACGATGATGGTGCTGGGCTACCTGCCCAATGTGTTCCTCACGATGTACGCCAGCCAGATCGGCTCGGCACTGGAAGTGGCCTTGCTGTCCCTGGCGCTGGCCGACCGGATCAATTCGATGCGCGAGCAACAGGCGCAAATCCTGTTCGACGCCAGCCAGAAACTCGAAGTGCTCAACACGCAACTGGCCCACAGCAACCAGCTCAAGGATGAATTCCTCGCCACCTTGACCCACGAGCTGCGCACGCCGATGAACGGTGTGATCGGCTCCCTGGAATTGATGCAGACCGAGCCGCTGCCAGGCGACCTCGCGCAGTACCATCAAACCGCCTCCGGTGCGGCCCGCGAGATGATGCGCATGGTCAACGGCATCCTCACCCTCACCGAATTGCAGGCCGGGCGCCTCAGCCCGCAACCCCAAGTGTTCAGCCTGCGTGGGCTGCTCGACACCTTGCGCCAGCAGTTCGCGGCCAGCGCCCAGAACAAAGGGTTGGCGTTCTCCATTGATCTGGCAGAAGACCTGCCGGACCGCATCAACGGTGATCCTGGCAAGCTGGCGCAATGCCTGGATTGCCTGTTGGACAATGCCTTCAAGTTCACTCACGAGGGCTCGGTGCGTGTACGGGTGGTCGGTGTACCCCAGGCGGATGGAACGCTGCGCCTGACCTTCATTGTCACTGACACCGGCATCGGCTTCGCCTACCTCGATGAGGCGACCCTGTATCAGCGCTTCTTCCAGCTCGATGGCTCGACCACTCGCCAATACGGCGGCATGGGCATTGGCCTGGCGATCTGCCGGCAATTGATCGAGTTGCTCGGTGGGCGCCTCACCCACAATTCCGAGCCGCGGCGCGGCAGTCGCTTCCAGCTGGAACTTGCAGTCAGCCCCGTCCAGCCAGAACCCGCTGCCGTGCGGCGAGTACCGCAGGCGCAACGCACGCCGCAGGAGTGCACGGTGCTGCTGGTGGACGACAACAGCGTGGCGCAACTGGTGGTGCGCGGCATGTTGCTCAAGCTCGGTTATCGGGTGAAAACCGTCGACAATGGACCGGCCGCCCTGGCGTTGCTGCAGAGTCAAACCTTCGACGCAGTGTTGCTGGATGTGCCGGAGGGCGGCTTTTCGCTGTGCTGCCAGATCCGTGCGTTGCCCGGCTGTGGTGAGCTGCCGGTGATCGCCTTGAGCACCTCGTTACAAGCCCCGGAACGCGAGCGCTGCCACGGCGTGGGTATCACCGACCGAGTGGCCAAGCCGGTACGTTTCGAGGCCCTGCAACGGGTGCTGCAACTGCGGTTGTTGCATATGGTTGAGGGTGAAAGCGCCGCCAATTAGGCGTTTATGCCACTTTTTTAACCCGGGTGACGGTGCTTAACTGAAATTCAGGCCTCAATGAACGTGGCCTTTTTTCAGGAGGCCCGTCATGCACCTGCACCAGTTCGCCGAAACCCACGACGTCACCAACCAGCCACCGTCCCTGGACGGCACCAACCTGTACCGTATCGACTTGCCGCTGCAAGACTGGTCCCGGCGCTTCGGCGCCGGCTGGGCCGAGCAGCGCATCGACACCTATGGTGCGCTGGCGGGCGGGCCGCTGATGGAAGCCGGGTTCCTGGCCAACCAGAACAAACCGGTGTTCAACAGCCATGACCGGTTTGGCCATCGCATCGACCTGGTGGAGTTTCATCCGGCCTACCACGAACTGATGCGCACCGCCGTCGAACACGGCCTGCCGTCGTTGCCGTGGGCCCATCCGCAATCCGGCGCCCATGTGGCCCGTGCGGCGATGACCTACCTGCACAGCCAG
>NZ_JACARK010001015.1:0-752 GCF_013386655.1 Pseudomonas sp. K5002
ATCGCGGCGGCCTGCACGGCGTGCTGAGCTGGACCATCACCACCTTGCTCACCACCTGGCTGCTGGCCGCGCTGGCCACCAGCGTTGTGGGAGCGGCGGGCAATGTCGTCGGCAAGGGCCTGTCGGCTGCCGGCAGCGGGATCGCCGCCGTGGCGCCGGGTATCAGCGACAGCGTCAAGCAGCAACTGAATGAGCAGGGCATCAAGCTGGACTGGAACAGCCTGCAAGGTCAGCTCGACACACTGCTCAAGCAGAGCGGCAAACCTGAACTGGACCCGGCCAACGTTGAGCAAAAAGCCGATCAGGCGGCTGCGGACGGCAAGCAGTCGGCCAACGATGCCGCGACCAACCCAGCCCAGGCTGGTGATGAATTGAAGCAGTGGTTCGAGCGGGTCAAGGCTTCCGGTGAGCCGGCGTTGAACGCGGCGGACAAGCAGGCACTGGTCAACATTGTTGCGGCCCGTACCGGCAAGAGCCAGGCTGAGGCCACCCAGATTGTCGACAACTACGCCCAGGCCTACCAGCAGGCCGTGCAGAAGGTCGACGAACTGAAGCAACAGGCTGAACAGAAAGCCCGTGAAGCCGGTGAAGTCGCGGCCAAGCAACTGTCCCGTGCTGCGTGGAGCACCTTGTTGATGTTGCTGCTGGGCGCAGCGTTGAGCTTCGGTGTGGGTCGCCTGGCGATTTCCACCCGTCGTGTACCGTTGGCCTGATCATGACCTGAGGTGATCTATGTGGCGAGGGAGCTTGCT
>NZ_JACARK010000102.1:0-4785 GCF_013386655.1 Pseudomonas sp. K5002
ACCGCCACGCAGAAATCCGCGCTCACGGCGGCGCGCACGGCTTTGATCACTTCCAGCAACAGCCGAGCGCGGTTTTCAACGCTGCCGCCCCAGCGGTCTGTGCGCTGGTTGCTCAAGGGCGAGAGAAACTGGCTGAGCAGGTAGCCGTGGGCCGCATGTATCTGCGCACCGCTGAAGCCGGCCTTTTCGGCGAGACGCGCGCTGGTGGCGAAGCGCGAGATGACGTCCTGGATATCGTCCTCGGTCATGGCCTTGGGTTGGGCGAACATCTTCGAAAAGCCGCCGAGATCGAGGGCCACCGCCGAAGGTGCCAGGGCCTGCTGGCCGAGGTTGGCCATGGTCTGGCGACCCGGGTGGTTGAGCTGCACCCAGAACTGCGCGCCCTTGGCCCGGCCAATCGCGGCCCATTGGCGAAACTTGTCCAGGTGACGTTCGTCTTCCAGCACCACGCCGCCGGGGCCGGTCATGGCACGGCGATCAATCATCACGTTGCCGGTCAGGATCAGGCCGGGCTCGCCGTCGGCCCAGGCTTGATACAAGCGCATCAGGGCCTCGGAAGGAGCCTGGTTCGCATCCGCCATGTTCTCTTCCATCGCCGCCTTGGCGATGCGGTTACTGATGAGCTGGCCGTTGGGCAATTGCAACGCTTCAAAGGGCGACATGCTTGACTCCTCACATTGGGAGCGCTCAGGCTAAGCTTAAAGGTCACTTTAAGGTCAATGGGGTTGGCGATGAATATTGGTGAACTGGCGGAACGCAGCGGCTTGGCAGCCTCGAAGATTCGCTTTTACGAAGCCCAGGGGCTGATCCAGGTCGAGCGACAAGGTAATGGCTATCGCCGTTATCCCATGCAGACGTTGCAGACGCTGCAATTGATCCAGGGCGCTCAGCGCGCCGGTTTCAGCTTGCAGGAGTTGAAGGCGCTGATGCCCGACGATTCGCCGAGCGAGGCGAAACGCGCCGATATCATCTTGAGGCTTGAGCGCAGGATTGCGCAGATAGAAGAGCTTCAAGCCCGAATGGACCAGAGCAAGGCAGAGTTACGCGCGGTGATCGCCACGATCCAGGCACACCCGGAAGGCACGCCGTGCACCCAGGCGCAGGACAAGGTCTGGGCCTCAATCGAGGCGCATAAAAAAACGCCGCGCATCTGACGATACGCGGCGTTCGTTTACAGCAACAAAACCTTAGGCTTGAACCACAGGGATGTTGGCGCTTGCAGCAATTTCACGGAACTCGGCGATCTGGTCAAAACTCAGGTAGCGATACACGTCGCTGGCCATGGTGTTGATCTTCGCGGCGTATTCCATGTACTCCTCGACGGTCGGCAGGCGACCCAGGATGGAAGCCACCGACGCCAGCTCGGCCGAAGCCAGGTAGACGTTTGCGCCGTCACCCAGACGGTTTGGGAAGTTACGGGTCGACGTCGATACAACGGTCGAGTTCGGCTCTACACGTGCCTGGTTACCCATGCACAGCGAGCAGCCCGGCATTTCCATGCGCGCGCCAGCCTTGCCGTAGATGCCGTAGTAGCCTTCTTCGGTCAGTTGGTGAGCGTCCATCTTGGTCGGCGGCGACAGCCACAGACGGGTTGGCAGCTGACCCTTGACCTGATCCAGCAGTTTACCGGCAGCGCGGAAGTGACCGATGTTGGTCATGCACGAACCGATGAACACTTCGTCGATCTTCTCGCCAGCAACGCTGGACAGCAGACGGGCGTCGTCCGGATCGTTTGGCGCGCAGAGCACAGGCTCCTTGATGTCGGCCAGGTCGATCTCGATGATTTCCGCGTATTCGGCGTCAGCATCGGCAACCATCAGCTCAGGGTTGGCAACCCAGGCTTCCATCGCTTGGGCACGACGTTCCAGGGTACGCGCATCGCCGTAGCCTTCACCGATCATCCAGCGCAGCAGGGTGATGTTGGAGTTCAGGTACTCGGTGATGGATTCTTTCGACAGCTTGATGGTGCAACCGGCAGCCGAACGTTCAGCCGAGGCGTCGGACAGCTCGAAGGCTTGTTCGATGCTCAGGTTGTCCAGGCCTTCGATTTCCAGGATGCGGCCGGAGAAGGCGTTCTTCTTGCCTTTCTTCTCTACGGTCAGCAGGCCAGCCTGGATCGCGTAGTAAGGAATGGCGTGAACCAGGTCACGCAGGGTGATACCAGGTTGCATTTCACCTTTGAAACGCACCAGGATCGATTCCGGCATGTCCAGCGGCATGACGCCGGTGGCGGCGGCGAACGCTACCAGGCCGGAACCGGCCGGGAACGAAATGCCCATCGGGAAACGGGTGTGGGAGTCACCACCGGTACCGACGGTGTCCGGCAGCAGCATGCGGTTCAGCCAGCTGTGGATGATGCCGTCGCCCGGACGCAGCGATACGCCGCCACGGGTCATGATGAAGTCAGGCAGGGTGTGGTGGGTGGTCACGTCGATCGGCTTTGGATAGGCCGCGGTGTGGCAGAACGACTGCATTACCAGATCGGTGGAGAAGCCCAGGCACGCCAGGTCTTTCAGTTCGTCACGGGTCATGGGACCGGTGGTGTCCTGGGAGCCGACGGTGGTCATCTTCGGTTCGCAGTAGGTGCCTGGACGAACGCCAGCCACGCCGCAGGCCTTGCCGACCATTTTCTGCGCCAGGGTATAGCCCTTGTCGCTTTCAGCCGGGGCTTCCGGCAGCTTGAACAGGGTCGAAGGTGGCAGACCCAGCTCGGCGCGAGCCTTCTCGGTCAGGCCGCGGCCGATGATCAGCGGGATACGACCGCCGGCACGGACTTCGTCCAACAGGACCGGAGTCTTCATTTCGAAGGTGGTCAGGACTTCATCGCTGTTGTGCTTGGTGACTTTGCCAGCATGCGGGTACAGGTCGATCACGTCGCCCATGTTCATGTTGGTAACGTCGAACTCGATTGGCAGTGCGCCGGCATCTTCCATGGTGTTGTAGAAGATTGGAGCGATCTTGCTGCCGAAGCAGAAGCCGCCAGCGCGCTTGTTCGGCACGTAAGGCACGTCGTCGCCGAAGAACCACAGTACCGAGTTGGTGGCCGATTTACGCGACGAACCGGTACCGACCACGTCACCGACGTAGGCGATCGGGAAGCCCTGGCCGCGCATTTCTTCGATCTGCTTCATCGGGCCGGTCTTGCCTTGCTCATCCGGCACGATGCCTTCACGGGCCATTTTCAGCATGGCCAGGGCGTGCAGCGGGATGTCAGGGCGGGACCAGGCGTCCGGGGCAGGGGACAGGTCGTCGGTGTTGGTTTCGCCGGTGACCTTGAACACGCGCAGGCTGATCTTGTCGGCCAGGGTCGGGCGGTTCTTGAACCACTCGCCGTCGGCCCAGGACTGGATCACGGCTTTGGCGTGTTCGTTGCCGTTCCTGGCTTTTTCCGCGACGTCGTGGAAAGCATCGAACATCAGCAGGGTGTGCTTGAGTTGGGCGGCTGCAACGGGGGCCAGGGTGGCGTCGTCCAGCAGCTCGACCAGGGTCACGATGTTGTAGCCGCCTTGCATGGTGCCGAGCAGTTCAACAGCGCGCTTCTTGTCGATCAGGGGAGAAGTGGCTTCGCCCTTGGCCAGGGCAGACAGGAAACCGGCCTTGACGTAGGCAGCTTCGTCAACGCCTGGTGGAATGCGGTTGGTGATCAGGTCAACGAGGAATTCTTCTTCGCCAGCCGGGGGGTTTTTCAGCAGCTCGACCAGGCCTGCGGTTTGTTCGGCGTTAAGCGGCTGGGGAACGATACCCAGGGCTGCACGCTCTTCGATATGTTTGCGGTAGGCTTCAAGCACAGTTATTACCCTCATCAGTGGTCCCACGGGACGCTCATCCAGAAATGCACGGCACGCATGCGCTCAGGGGCTTTTTGGGCCGTAGAGCCAGCGCTGCCGGCAATCCTCACAGAAGCTGCTTTCAAAGTTTTACGCCTGCAGAACGGAGCTGATGAGGGTTGGCGCTGGCTATTTACCGGGTAAATAACCATCGCCAACACCGTTCTTTAGGAACGACTGTGCTCGTGACGCTTTGAAAACAGCTTCCAACGGATTATTGGCGCCTTACAAGGCCGGATGATTCTACGGCAAAAAAATTCTAAACGTAAGTTGCCGCGCCAAGTTTGCAGGGTGATCAACCTTAGACAAAGGGCTAACATGTGCAACTGTTTCGCTGATTTGTGCGTTGTCGACCATGTCTAACCAAACCATCAAGACCCCCTGCGTAGGCCTGTGCTCCACGGTTTACGGCGATCTTGTGTGCCGGGGGTGCAAGCGGTTTCACCATGAGGTGATTCAGTGGAACGGGTATAACGAGGAGGAAAAACGTGCGGTGTGGCTGCGGCTGGAGCAGTTGTTGGTGCAGGTGATGGCCGGGAAGCTTGAGGTGTTTGACCCTAAAATGCTGCGGGGGCAGCTGGAGCAGCGCAAGATTCGGTTTGTGCCGCATCAGTCGGAGTACTGCTGGGCCTATCAGTTGATTGCCCGGGGGGCGCGGGTGATCAGCAATCTTGAGGCTTACGGGATGGTGTTGATGCCGGAGTTTCGGGAGTGGGGGTTGCCTGAGTTGCGGGATGCGATTGATCGGGAGTTTTTTATTTTGTCCGAGGCGCATTATCAGCGGTATATCGCGCCGGGGTTTTTGCGGGATGCTTTTGGTAGCTGACTGTGTACATATCTCGTTGCTGTGATAACGGCCGCTTATGGTTCCGCCCTTACAACGGCTAAACCGGCGTCCTGCCGGTTTACCCGCTCCGCAATACCTGCGTTCGGCCTCGGTGGGGCAGTCAGATCAAGA
>NZ_JACARK010000102.1:4869-11013 GCF_013386655.1 Pseudomonas sp. K5002
CCGCTTTAGCTTTTGATTTACAACACTCACCCATTAGCCAGCTCTTCCAGATGATCCATCAACTCCTGCGGCTTAAGCACCAACACATCACTGTCCACCGCATCCAGCACCACCTCCGCCGTATTCCCGATCAACGCCCCGGAAATCCCGGTGCGCGCCACCGTACCAATGATGGTCACCGCCGCCTGCCACTTGTGCGCCGCGTGAGGAATCAACACATCCGCCGGCCCTTCCTCGATATGCAGATGAGTGTCGTCAATATCGAACTCCGCCTGAAACGCCTTGCACTGCTCACGATACCGGGCCTCGATCGTCTCCTTGAGCTGAAACACCGGATCCGCCGCCGACAGCATTGGCGACGGATGCGCACTGATCACATGCAACTGCGCCTTGGCCAGGCTCGCGATATCAAACCCATGATCAATGATCGCGTTATGCAACGCCTGATGCTCGGCATCAGAATTGCCCACATCGATGGCCGCCAAAATCACCCCGCCAGCCCAAGGCCTGGACGTCTTCACCAGCAGCACCGGAGACGGGCAGTAGCGCATCAACTTCCAGTCGGCAGGCGTCAACAGCGCCTTTTTCAGCGGGCTGTCAGCGAAATGCTGCTTGACCACCAACCCACAACCCTCTGCCTGCTGCACGTCGATGATGGTTTCATGCAGGCTGTCATTCCACGCCTGTTCGGTGGTGACGCTGTAGCCATCCTCCTGCAAACCGGCTTTCAGCAGGCTCAACATCGCAGAATGCTCGTGCTTCTTGTCACACACCAACAAATGCAAATGTGCCCCGGTGACGCCGGCAATCAGCTTGGCGCGCTTGAGGGCCAGGCTTTCCGAATGCTCAGGCTCGATGACCACCAGGATGCTGCGTATGGCTTGCATGGTCGGGTTCTCCAAAAAAGGGTGGGCGTGGAACAACTATAGTTGCTGCCCGGCACACGTCATGTTGATGCACATCAAGCCCGG
This sequence comes from Pseudomonas sp. K5002, assembly GCF_013386655.1. NCBI lineage: Bacteria > Pseudomonadati > Pseudomonadota > Gammaproteobacteria > Pseudomonadales > Pseudomonadaceae > Pseudomonas > Pseudomonas sp. K5002. The sequence continues at coordinate 5,841 of NZ_JACARK010000102.1, forward strand.
TAGCTGGCGGTCTGCGGCGCGGTCGGTATAATCGCCGGCCTTTTGTGAATCTTTGCCCGTGAGCCCGATGAACCTGCCAGAAATCCACGAATTCCTCGGTTGCCGCACCCCCGACGGCTGGGTCCAGGCCGCGTTGGCCGACCAGGAAACCCTGCTGATCGACCACAAGAACTGTGAATTCAAGGCCGCCAGCACCGCCTTGAGCCTGATCGCCAAGTACCATTCCCACGTCGACCTGATCAACCTGATGTCACGCCTGGCCCGGGAAGAACTGGTGCACCACGAGCAAGTCATGCGCCTGATGAAGAAGCGCAAGATCGAGCTGCGCCAACTGTCCGCCGGCCGCTACGCTTCGGGATTGCGCAAGGTGGTGCGCAGCCATGAACCGGTCAAACTGGTGGATACCCTGGTGGTCGGCGCGTTTATCGAAGCCCGCAGTTGCGAGCGTTTCGAAGCACTGGTGCCGCATTTGGACGAAGAACTCGGCAAGTTCTATTTCGGCCTGCTGAAAAGCGAGGCCCGGCATTTCCAGGGTTACCTGAAACTGGCTTACCAGTACGGCGACGCCAAGGACATCGCCCAGGTCATCGACCGTGTACGCGCCGCCGAGCAGGAACTGATCGAGTCACCGGACGTCGAGTTCCGCTTTCACAGCGGCGTGCCAGCCTGACGCAACCGCTGCACCGAGCAACGCGGTGATCCCGGCGAGTATCAGGATCACCGCCTGCGTCCCCAGCGGCGCCGCCAGCAGTGCGATCAGCAACCCGGCCAGCGGCTGCGAGAGGTTGTTGAGCAAGGTCAGCACGCCCACCGTCTTGCCAAAGTCCCGGGCCGGGATTACCCGTTGTCGGACGCTACGGATGTACACGTTGAACATCTTGTCGAAACCGGTCAGCAGCAGGAAACCCACGGCATAAGCCCACACATTCGGGCTGATGGCCGTGATCAACGCTCCCACGGCAATCATCGAATACGACAAACCGCCCAGCACCTTGAGCGGCAGGGAAGCGTGCGCCAGGAAAAACAGGATGGCGATGGTCACCAGCGCGCCGGCCGCCTGCAACCCGGCGTAGGTGTCCTTGCCGGCGGCGTATTGGCCAATGACCATCGCGGCGGAAGTGGCGAGGGTGACGCCGATGATCAGGTTCACACCCACCGCCAGGGCGATAATCCTTTTCAGCTCCGGCAGGTCGCGGATATGCCCGAAGGCAACGTGCAACGGCTGTAGCCAGATGTCGTTGTGCTGCTCGAAAGTTTCAAGATTGACCGTGGTGTGGCGTTGCCAGATGCGCATCGCCAGGTCCGCCAGCAGGAACAGCCCTGCAACCCCCAGCACGACCCAGTGCCAGGCCCAGACGCCCAACATCAGCGCGGCCACCAGTGGGCCCAGCACCAGCCCGGTCTGGTCGGCAATCTGCGAGTAGGACAAGGTCTTGGCGTAGGTGTAATGCTTGAAGATATGCGGCAGCAGCACTTCCCGGGCCATGATGCCCTGGGTGGTCAACACGCCGCACAGCGCCGAAAGCATGACAATCCAGTAAATCCCGTCGAACATTCCATACAGCAGCACCGCCGCCACACACGCCAGCGCCCGGTACACCTGGCTGATATGCAGGACGCGCACGGCGGGATATTTGTCGCACAACGCCCCGCACACCGGGAACGACAGGTACCGCGGCAAGGATTCGACAAAAAACGCCAGGCCCGCCCAGGACACGCTGTTGGTGGTCTGGAACACGATCAGCGGCACGATGAACAACAGAATCTGGTCGGCCAGGCGTGACAGAAACAACGAAATGAAGAAAGCCAGGTAATCCTTGCGCATGGTGTGCTCGTGTCCGTGAGTCAAATTGTCGTCAGTAGCCGGAGCCGGATTTATCCGTGAGATTGTGGCGCTCGTCGCCCTTGAGCGGCGGGTTGAATACGCTGACCAGCACCAGGTCCTGCTCCTTTCCGCCTCTTAGATAATGGCAGTCGTGTTGGTCCAGCGCATAAATATCACCGGGGCGGATCGGGTAGACGTTACCGTCCATATCTTCGACTTCACCCTCACCGGCGATGCAGTAGCAAGCCTCCAGATGATTACGGTATTGCAGCAGTGACTCGGTGCCGGCACGCACGACGGTGTGGCAGACGGTATAACCCATCCCGTCCTTTTCCGTCAGCAACCGATGGCTGGTGCCAGCGCCCCATTCGACAAAGTGCGCGGTGTTTTCAATGTCTGATTTGTGACGAACGAACATGGTTTTCTCCCGCTATGTAGGTAGAGGGCCATGATTCTCTTGTGTTTGCGGTGTTGTCATCAGCGACATTTCCGAAAAGCGTGTGGGGCGCATCTGGCGGACGGTACCGAGTTAAAGACTGCGGTGAAACTGTTAAAAACTCTTAAAAGCATGAAGCTTCGTCGGCCAGTGATGGCCAGCTGCTTTAGTCTGCCGGCTTGCCACCTATAATGCGCACACTTCAATCCGCGCGTGCACTGGAAATTTATGGATAACTTGGGTCTCGGCAAGGTCTTGCTCGTGGAGGACGATGAGAAGCTGGCAGGGCTGATCGCCCATTTCCTGTCCCAGCATGGCTTCGAGGTGCTGGCCGTGCACCGCGGCGACCTGGCGCTGGCGGCGTTCCTGGAGTTCAAGCCGAAGATCGTCGTGCTCGACCTGATGCTGCCCGGCCAGAGCGGCCTGCATGTGTGCCGTGAAATTCGCAACGTGTCCGACACACCCATCGTGATCCTCACCGCCAAGGAAGACGACCTCGACCACATCCTCGGCCTGGAGTCCGGCGCCGATGATTATGTGATCAAGCCGATCAAGCCGCCTGTGCTGCTGGCTCGCCTGCGCGCCCTGCAACGTCGCCAGGCGCCGGAACCTACGGTGCGCGGCGCCCTTGAGTTCGGCCGCCTGGCCATTGACCGCAGTTGCCGGGTGGTGAGCCTGGGCGGGGAGAAGATCGACCTGACCACCATGGAATTCGAACTGCTGTGGTTGCTGGCCAGCGCCGCCGGGAAAATCCTCTCCCGCGATGACATTCTCAACCGCATGCGCGGTATTGCCTTTGACGGGCTCAACCGCAGCGTCGACGTGTACATCAGCAAGCTGCGCGGCAAGCTCAATGACAACCCCCGGGAACCGGTGTGCATCAAGACCATCTGGGGCAAGGGCTACCTGTTCAATCCGTTCGCCTGGGAGGTCTAGATGTTAAGGCTGTTTCTGCGTCTGTATATCATCCTGGCCATTGGCTTGGCCGGGGCGATCTGGCTGGTGAACTACACCTTCGATGAGCTGTTGCCGGAGGCCAACGAAACCTACAACCGCGAGGCCCTGCGCGGCCCGGCGTATGGGTTGGTGGAACAATTGCGGCCGGTGACGGGGGAAGCGCGCGCCGCCCGCCTGGCCGAGTTGCAACCGCACTATGGGCTGCGCCTGGCGCTGGTGCAGCGGGACAAGCTGAAACTGACCGAGCGTGAGCAGCAGCTGCTGGCCAGTGGCGAGTTGGTGGTGCGTGGGGATTTCATGGAGTTCATCTCCAACATCGACGGCGGCCACCAACTGCTGGAAATCAAACTGCCGGAAGAGCCCAAGTGGCTGTACATGTGGGCCTATGGCTTCCTCGGCCTGTGCCTGGCGATTGTCCTGTACTTCTGGGTTCGGCCCCATTGGCGTGACCTGGAGCATATCCGCCTGGCCGCGCAACGTTTCGGTGACAACGATCTCGGCTCGCGCATCCTGCTGCCGCGCCGTTCTACTGTGCGCGAGCTGGCGGGGCACTTCAACCAGATGGCCGAGCGCATTGAAAGCCTGATCGCCAACCAGCGCGAGTTGACCAACGCCGTGTCCCACGAGCTGCGTACGCCGATTGCGCGGCTGTCGTTTGAGCTCGACCAGCTCAAGCAACAGGCCGATCCACGGGAGAGCCGCGCACTGATCGCCGACATGTATGCCGACCTCGGCGAGCTGGAAGAAATGGTCTCGGAACTGTTGACCTACGCCAGCCTGGAACGCGGCGCCACGCAGATCACCCGGGAAAGCATCGAGGCCCACAGCTGGCTCGACAGTGTGCTCGGCAGCGTCGCCCTGGAGGCCGAGGCGGCAGGCGTGCAGTTGCTGCTGCGCACCTGTGAAGTCGATTACATCCGTATCGAGCCGCGCTTTATGGCACGGGCGGTGATCAACCTGTTGCGCAATGCAATTCGCTACGCCGACCGGCGCGTGGAAGTGTCGCTGGTGAAGTTTGGCACCGGCTATGAAGTACGGGTCAATGACGACGGGCCCGGTGTGCCGGTGGAAGGGCGAGGGAAGATTTTCGAGCCGTTCCTGCGCCTGGACGCCAGCCGTGACCGCCGCACCGGTGGCTTCGGCCTCGGCCTGGCGCTGGTGCGGCGGGTGTGCCAATGGCATGGCGGGCAGGTTGAAGTGCTGGATTCGGAGTGGGGCGGGGCATCGTTTCGGATGACCTGGGCGTATGCCGAGTAATCATCCAGGAGCCATGGAGATCAAATGTGGGAGNNTCCCACATTTTGATTGGGTTACCAAAGTTAGAACGTGTACTCGACCATCCCCATCACCGACGTCTGCAAGCGTCTCTCCACAATCGGGCTTTGCCCGGCCTTGTCTGCCAGGTACTGCACATCCAGCAGCGTCGAAAACTGTGTGTGCTCGCTGATCGGCAAGCTCCACACCAGATTCATCCCGTTGCTGATGTTGCCGCCGCTGGCCTTGTAGGCCTTGAAGCGACTCTGTGCGGCCTGGCCGGTGGTCACGCCGTACCAGGTCTGCAGGTAGTTGCTGTCGCCAAAATGGCTGCTGAGGCTGGCATCCAGCGAACCGTAGTCGCCGTCGTACAGGTTGGTGCCCAGGATCAGTTCCAGATGGGTGAACGCCTTGCCGGAATCCTTGTGATCATCTTCCTCAAGCGCATGCTCCAGGGTTGCGCCGAGAATCACCCCGCCCAGGTTATAGCTGCCACTGACACCCACCTGGGGGCGAGTCTTGATCTCGCCCATACCCTTGAGTTTCTTCGAGCCCGGGCGCCCGGTCTTGCTTTCGTCCTTGCGTGAGCCGCTGGCGCCGACGTAGGCGCTGAAGCTCGCACCGCCGCCGTCATAACCCCAGCCCAGGCCCTTGTCGGTGTCGAGGAAAATCCCCCACGGGCTGACGATGGTCGCCCCCAG
>NZ_JACARK010001016.1:0-1460 GCF_013386655.1 Pseudomonas sp. K5002
TGAGCCTGGGACAGGCTGAGCCCCGGCACCACGCTGCTGAGTACCTCGGCGCTGGCGGTATTGCCGTTGACCCAGGTATTGCCGGGCAGCACGCTGACATAGCTCGCCATGCGCCGCAGTTGGCGCGGGTCGAGGCCTTCGATACCGCTGAGGTCGGTGAGGCTGCGCAACATCGGGTACTTGGCCGGGATCAATGGCGCAGCGGCACCGGGCGAGGTATCCCGGCTGCTGTTGAAGCCGCCGGTAAGTGAGGCGCCGAGCTCGCGCTGGTCGTATGAGTCGATCACTCGCCGGCTGATGCGGCGACTCACGGCCGGCTCGATGCCGATCAACTGGCACAGGCGTTCGAAGCTCTGCAATTGCCCGGCGTCCGGGTGTTGTTGGGTCACCAGATTGCGCAGGTTGAACTTGCCCTGCTCATCCTCAATCCGCCCCTCGAAAGCACCGCCGAGGGGCCGTGCCCACGGTTGATCGAGCCGGGTCAACACGTCCTGGCGGCGCGCGTCCCACAGGAGCTGGCGACTGGTTTCCAGACCGCCATTCAACAACCATTGGCCCTGGATACGCAGTTGTTCAGCTTCCAGGCTGCGGGTGAACACGGTTTGCCGGGTGAGCATGGCGCCGGCAAGCACCGCGACCACGGCGGCGATCAGCAAGGCGCTGATAATCGCCATGCCGCGCTGCTTCGCCGCTGTAGGCGAATGGCTGTTCATCGCCGGCCTTACAGCTGCCAGGAGCCGATATCGGCATTCACGCCGTCACCATCAGGTTTCCCGTCGGCGCCGAGGGAGAACACATCCACTTCGCCGTTGGCCCCTGGGTTGAGGTAGTGATACGGGTTGCCCCACGGGTCGTTGGGCAAGCGTTCGAGGTAGGCGCGCCAGTTGCTGTTTTTCGCATCGGCCGGGCGTTCCACCAGCACCTTCAAGCCCTGGTTCATGCTCGGGTACGAGCCGTGGTCGAGGCGGTAGAGTTTCAGGGCCTGCATCAGCCCGCCAATGTCCTGCCGGGCCGCTGTGGCCCGCGCCTGGTCGGGGCGGTCGAGCACCTTGGGCACCACCAGCGCCGCCAGAATCCCCAGGATCACCACGACCACCATGATCTCGATCAGGGTGAAACCGCGCTGCCTACGCGCTGACGTGAAGTGTGCGATATCCATGTCGACATTCCTTGGCTTGAGTGCATTTCGTGGCGCAGTGTTGCAAGAACACATGTCAGTCATGTTGAAAATCCTCGGGAGCTTTGGTCGCCAATCGGTCAACTCCCGGGGCTAGTCTGCGGGCCTGTTTCCCGGTTTTGAGTACGCCATGGGCGGGCCCCGCAACGAGCAAGGTTTCACCCTGATTGAGGTGTTGGTGGCACTGGCGATCATCGCCGTGGCCATGGCGGCGGCGGTACGCGTGGCCGGGCTGATGACCACCAGCAACGGCCTGCTGCGGGACAAGTCGATGGCGCTGCTG
>NZ_JACARK010001017.1:0-1906 GCF_013386655.1 Pseudomonas sp. K5002
ACCGCGCATCAAGGCGCCGTCCAGCCAACGCGGACCGAGCCCGGCGATCAACCCGAGCAAGGTCCCCCAGGCCAGGCCCAGCGCCGTAGCTGCGAGGCCCATGAACAGCGACGAACGCACGCCATAAATCAATCGGCTGAGCACATCGCGCCCGTTCTCATCAGTGCCCAGCCAATGCACATTGCTCGGCGCCTGGAACGCCATGCGCGCCGACGCCTCCAACGGGTCATACGGGGCCAGCCATTGCGGAACAACGGCGGCCAGCAGCAACAGCCCGACAAATACCCCGGCGAGCAACAGGCCCGGCCGCAGTTGGGTAAACCCGACAAGACGCAACGGGCGATTGCCGATCAACGTTTCAATGGTTTGCGTCATGCCAGGCTCCTGGTGCTAAGGCGCGGGGTTGGGGATGCGCTGGTGGATGGCCTGGATCTGCGCCTTGATCTCATCGCCAAGAGTCACGTCCAGCGCGCCGAGGTTGTCGCGCAATTGCGCCAGGCTGGTTTGCCCGGTCAGTGCGCTGGTGACGAAGGGTTTGTCGATGATGAAGGCCAGGGCCAGTTGGGCCGGGGTGAGGCCATGTTGCCGGGCAATCTCCACGTAGCCGGTGATGGCCTCCTGGGCCGAGGCACTGTCGTAGCGATTGAAAGTGCGGTACACCGCCGACAGCCGCGAGCCCTCGGGCCGTGCGCCGCCCAGGTACTTGCCGGTGAGTGCACCGAAGGCCAGCGGCGAGTACGCCAGCAGGCCGACGCCTTCGCGATGGGTGAACTCCGAGAGGCCGCCTTCGTACAGGCGGTTAAGCAGGCTGTAGGGGTTTTGCACACTGGCAATGCGCGGCAGGCCGAGGCGTTCGCTTTGCTTGAGAAACTCGGCGACGCCCCACGGGGTTTCATTGGAAACCCCGATGTGGCGCACCTTGCCGGCCTTGACCTGATCGGCCAGCACCGCCAGGGTTTCCTCGATGGCGACGCTCTGGGTGTCTGCCTGATACGGGTATTCGCGCTGGCCGAAGATGTTGGTGGTGCGGTCTGGCCAGTGCAGTTGGTACAGGTCGAGGTAGTCGGTGTTCAGGCGTTTGAGACTGCCGTCGAGGGCTTCGACGATGTTGCGCCGGTCGTGGTGGCTGAGGCCGTCGCGAATGTGTTGCTGGCTGCTGGGGTCACGGGCCGGCCCGGCGATTTTGCTCGCCAGGATCACCTCGTCACGTCGACCACTGGCCGCCAGCCAGCTGCCGATGTAACGCTCGGTGGTGCGCCAGGTTTCAGCCTTGGTCGGCGTGGGGTACATCTCGGCGGTGTCGATGAAATTGATACCTTCGGCCAGTGCCAGGTCGATCTGTTGATGGGCATCGTTTTCGGTGTTCTGGTGGCCCCAGGTCATGGTGCCGAGGCCCAGCACGCTGACTTGGATGTCGCTGTTGCCCAGTTGGCGGTAACGCATGGGTGATCCTTTTTTCTTCAAGGGTTGATGGCTCATACCGCACTCGCTTCGTCGCGGGCGGCCTGCTGCTCGGCGTCGGCGGCTTGCAGGCTGCGCCAGGCGGCGTTCGGGGTGACGTCATTGAGGTAGTAGTTGCCCAGTGCCCGTTCGCGAAAGATCGCCGGGTTGTGGGAGGCCAGGGTTCGCGCGTTGCGCCAATGCCGGTCGAAGCGACGCGACTCGCTGGTGGCGGAGGCGCCGCCGACTTCGAACAGCAGCGTGGTGGCTTCCAGTACCTGTTCCAGCACGATCTGTTGCGCCTGAAAAGCGCGAATCTCGGCCTCGGTGCAATGCTGTTCGGTTGCGTGCCCGCCCTGCTCCGCTTCGTGCACGTCCTGCAGCACCTCGGCGACGGCCAGCACCTGGGTGCGTGCGGCATAGGCCAAGCTCGACACGCGGCCGATCACGCGCTGCACCAGCGGGT
>NZ_JACARK010001018.1:0-1908 GCF_013386655.1 Pseudomonas sp. K5002
GGAGCTGGTCATGATCAGCGTCAGGCTTTCCACCCGTTGCGGCGCCATGGCCGCCAGGTGCTGGGCGATCATGCCGCCCATGCTCGCGCCCAGCACGTGGAATTGCTGGATGTGCAAGCCGTCCATCAAGCCCAGTGCGTCGTCCGCCATGTCGGTCAGGGTGTAGGGCGCCGCCACCGGCAGACCGAGCTTGTAGCGCAGCACTTCAAAGGTCAGGTTGGCGCTGGCCGGTGCCTGGCGCCAGGTGGACAGCCCCACATCACGGTTGTCATAACGAATCACCCGAAAGCCCTGCTCACACAGGGCCACCACCACTTCGTCCGGCCAGTGGATCAACTGCCCGCCCAAGCCCATCACCAGCAGCAAGGCAGGGTCGGAGGCACGACCAATGCTCTGGTAGGCCAGGCTCACCTGTTCCAGATCAACCCGTTCAGTCGGGACATTCACATCACATCGAGAAGCCGCAAAGGACGGCAGGCCGAATAACAGAGCGGCCATGAAAAACAACACGCGCATGAAAAACACCGAAACGCAGAACCCCAGTAGAGCGCGAGTCTGATGAACTTTGTACAAGCGCGCTGCCACAGTTCAGTGACAGTTTGATGAAGGGCGCCCAACGGTCATCCGCGTATCTATCTATCACCTCACGCCCTGGCCCCGCCTTTTTAATGGTGCATTCACCGGCAAGCCCGGTCTCACCAGAGCATGAACACACCATCATGAGTGACCTCACCCTACTTCCCCCGTCTGCCACCCTGAGCGACTTCGCCTCACCGTCGCTTCCAGGCCAGGCCCGCCTCCAGGACCAAAGCCTGTCCCTGCAAGCCTCAGCGCGCTGGCGCAAAAGCCAACAGGAGCTGCATCAACTGATTGCCCAGGCACCCGGCGTACGTGACTCCATCGAACAACTGCTCACAGAGCATTGGCAACTGGGCGCCGCACCGGTCGGCCTGGGATTTCTCAAGACCGAAGATCACGACGAGCACTTCGTCAGCCTGGTGGATGCCTGGGGATTTATCTGCCAGTTTCCAGACATCTCCCCCACCCTGGATACGCGCAGCACCGTGGTCGGCCTGGCGTCCCACCGCCTGTCAGCCCTCACGCCCGTGCAATTGCTCAAGCGGCTCCAGGCACTGGGCCTGGGGAAACTGCTCAGCGCCCGCTGGGAAAACTATTGGAGTACCCGGGCGCCGGGTACGCCGTTGTCCCGTCGCGAGCGGGCGGCACAACTGTACTGCCAGCATTTCGAGGCCTGCGGGCAATCGGCCTATGCCCAGGGAAGGCTGGGTGCCCAACAACTGATCTCGTTGCAGACAGTGCTCAACCCGGTCACCACCCCCAATGGCGTACGCCCCGTCGAGACCTGCCAGCTGGCGTTGCTGCTGCCCGACCAGAGCAAGGTCAAATTGGCTGGCGCCTGGGTCATCTCCGTGGGCCAGGAGCCGCTGTTGACACAAACCCTGTACCTGCCCTGCCGGCAACCCGGCGTGATGGTCTTCAGCCAACGCCGCGACATGGAGCAGTGGCTGGTCGCAGCGCATCAGCAACTGATCCCGCCGGACGTCGAGGCTGACGCTGTCACCGTCGAATACAGCTCGCGCACCGAACCCCTGGAGCACGGCATTCTGGACCTGCTGTCGCACCTGCACGCGGCTCAGCTGGAAAGCCTGCGCAACCGTCATCGCAATGGCAGTGACCTGGCCCGTTACGCCAGCCATGCCCTGGATGATGCCGACCGCCTGGACAGCCAGCGCCGGGAAATCCCGATGCTTATCGCACCGCATCAACCGGCAGATACGCCCGGCCCGGACGCTGACGACCTGCCTCCTGCCCTGCCCTTCGGCCACCTCAGCGCCGACGTTGCCCTGGGCCAACGCTGGGCCGCGATCAGGCTGCAACGCAGCGCAC
>NZ_JACARK010001019.1:0-1923 GCF_013386655.1 Pseudomonas sp. K5002
CAAGATCCGCTCGGTGGAAGACGCCATCGTGCGCGTGCTGGGCTTTGACCTGGTGATCAACCTCGCACTCGGCCTGGCCCTGGGCAAGACCTTGAGCCTGCCCAAGGACCACCCGCAACAGGCCACGCCGTACTGGCACCAGTCGATCTATACCGCTGCCGTCATCGAAGGCCTGACCCGCGCCATGCCCCGCGCCCAGCGCCCGGAAGCCGGGCTGACGTACCTCGCCGGCCTGCTGCACAATTTCGGCTACCTGTTGCTGGCCCACGTCTTCCCGCCGCACTTCTCACTGATCTGCCGGCACCTGGAGGTCAACCCGCACCTGTGCCACAGCTACATCGAGCAGCATCTGCTGGGCATCAGCCGCGAGCAGATTGGTGCGTGGTTGATGCGCTATTGGGACATGCCGGACGAACTGTCCACCGCCCTGCGCTTCCAGCACGACCCGACCTACGACGGCCAATATGCGGAATACCCGAACCTGGTGTGCCTGGCCGTGCGCTTGCTGCGCAGCCGCGGCATCGGCTCGGGGCCGGATGAATCCATCCCGGACGAACTGCTTGAGCGCCTGGGGCTGACCCGGGACAAGGCAGAGGACGTGGTGAGCAAGGTGCTGGACGCGGAAACGTTGTTGCGCGAGTTGGCTTCGCAGTTCAGCCAGGGATAAATCTGGCGCCTGNNCCAGCTCCCACATTTGACCGAGTTCTAGCGGTAGAAACCCGGTCAAATGTGGGAGCTGGCTTGCCTGCGATGAATTCAACTCGGTCTTAAGCCTTGGGCTTTTTCTTCGGCTTCAAATACTTGGTCAACCCCTGGAACCAGATCACCAGCGCCGGGTTGCCCTTGATCTGGATCGACTTGTCCTGAATCCCCGTCATGAACGCCAGTTGCTTGTTCTTCGCCTGCATCGTGGCGAAGCCGTAGGCGGCGTCTTTGAAGGCGATGGCAAACGCAGGCGCGGGATGAACACCCGAGCGGCTGGTAATGCGCTGGTCTTTGACGATGAAGTGACGGGCAACCTTGCCGTCGAGGGTCTGCAACTGGAACGCCAGGTCCTTGTCACCCAACTGCTGCTGGAACGCAGGGTTGGTGCGGCTGGCTTTGCCCATCAACAGGCCAAGCATCCAGAGAAGAAAACGAAATTTCATGCACACGGCCTCAGTGTAATTATTGGGTGGCCGCAGCAGTTTAACGATTTGTGCAAATAACGCTACCGATCTCCCGTTTTAGCAGGAGATCGGCTGGCGTTTAACGCTTATAGCAACAACTTTCCTCAGACGTTAGGGCAAGGAACCGGTGCCCAATCCGCCAGGTTCGGATCACGGCAAGTGCCTTCGATCTGCGCTTTACCGGCGCTGGCAACCTGCTTGCTTTCAGCTTGCTTGGTCTGGGCGGTCTGGATGGTTTTCTCGGTGGCTACGGCTTCTTTCGGCACGGTTGGCAGTACCGGCTTCTTCGCGACTTTTACCGGCTTCTTGCCTTTGGCTGGCGTCACCACCGGCGTGGTATCGGCAGTCGCAACAGTGACCACGTCAGCACGTTGTACGCCCACTTGTTGCAGATCCTGCTCGTACGCCTGGGTGTAGTTGTTCAGGTCTTCGCTGGCCTTGCCGTTCACCGCGACGATCAGGTCGTTGGACTCTTTCAGGCCCGAGACGATTTCTGCCAGGCGCTTGCGGCCTTCAACGTCGTTGACGGTCTTGGCCTTGCGGTCGGCCACCAGCTTGGTGAACGCGCTCTGGTAGCACTGCTGGGACGCCTTGGCGTACGCGGTGCTGCGGTCGATGTCGGAGGCACGCTTGTTGACGTCGGTGGCGTAGGAGGCGATGCGCTGGTTGTCATCGGTGATCTGCTTCTGGCGCTCGGTGTAGTAACCCGCAGCACCACCGGCCAGGGCGCCGCCCGCTGCACCGATGGCAGCGT
>NZ_JACARK010001020.1:0-301 GCF_013386655.1 Pseudomonas sp. K5002
GATGATCAGCACCAGCAGCACCGCGACCACACCCCGCTTGTCCCTCCGGCGGTTGGCGATGGCCGGAGTAATCAGGCCGGAGACCACTTCCATGGCCGTCAAAAAGCCCAGCAACAGGCCGGCGTTCTGTTCGCTCCAGCCTTGTTCCACGTAGTACGGCGCCAGCCAGGCCAGTACGCAGGTGTAGGACGCGGTACCGAGGCCGAAAAAAATCGCCAGCAACCAGGCCCGGCGATTGCCGAAGAATGACGCCTGCGGGCCTGCGCCGGCTTGCGGCAGCGGCGGCAGCACCGAGCGTTGG
>NZ_JACARK010001021.1:0-586 GCF_013386655.1 Pseudomonas sp. K5002
CACCGCTTCGGCGGTAAAGGCCCGGGCCGAGACGTCGCCCACGCTCAGTTCCACGTACGGGTCATCCACCGAGCGCGTGGCGCTGCTGTGCTTGATCGGCCGCGCATGCTCCTTGGCAAAGGTCACCGCATCATTCAGCGCATTGCGCGCAATACCGGCCTGCACCGCCGCGAGGAACACTTGCAGGAACGGCGTGACAATCGTGCGCTTGCCTTCCTCGACGGTGCGGGTGCGGATCTCGCTGGCCAACACCTGCACATCATGCAGATGGGTGGTGCCACTGGCGGTCAGGCGCTGGCCCATGGCGTCGAAATCATCCAGCAACTCCAGGCCCTGGCGGTCGCGGGGCAGGATGAACGACACGGGCTGGTCATTCTCGTCCAGGGCGACGGCGCTGACCCAATCGGCATACAACGAACCGGTGCTGTAGTACTTGCTGCCGCAAGCGCGAAAGTGCTCGCCGTCACGCACGATGCGCGCACTGATCGAACCGTTGGCACCGCCGACTTCCCAGCCGGCATTGCCGATCACGGCGCCTTGCAGGTAGCGCCCGAACCAGCGCTCGCGCTCCTCCTCCGCCCCCTCG
>NZ_JACARK010001022.1:0-3534 GCF_013386655.1 Pseudomonas sp. K5002
CGGCCCCCAGCCTTGAAGGCCTGGCGCCGGCTACCTATGCGCTGTGCCTGGCGCTGCTGGATATGGACACACCGCTCTGGCTGGCGCCGTGCTTCGACACGCCGCTGATCCGCGCCAACCTGGCCTTCCACTGCGGCTGCCCGCTGACCGCCAACCGGGAAGAGGCCGCGTTCGCCTTGCTCGGTGAACAGGACTTGCTCGACCTCAGCGGCTTCGACCACGGCAATGACCGCTACCCGGATCAGTCCTGCACCTTGCTGGTCCAGTTGACCGACCTGGAAGCCGGTCGCGCCTTGAACTGGCGCGGTCCGGGGATCAAGACCCAGCGTCAGGTCAACCTGCCCGTACCCCAGGCGTTCTGGCTGGAACGCCAACGCCGCGAGACGTTTCCCCGTGGCCTGGACGTGTTGTTCGCCGCCGGCCATCACCTGATCGGCCTGCCACGCAGCACCCGAATTGCACAGGAGCATGCCTGATGTACGTAGCCGTCAAGGGTGGCGAACAGGCCATCGACAATGCCCACCGCCTGCTGGCGAAAAAACGCCGGGGCGATACTTCCATTGCGGAACTGAGCGTGGAGCAGATCCGCGAGCAACTGCCGCTGGCGGTCGCGCGAGTGATGAGCGAAGGCTCGCTGTACGACACGGAGCTGGCCGCACTGGCGATCAAGCAAGCGGCGGGGGATCTGGTGGAAGCGATCTTCCTGCTGCGGGCCTACCGCACCACGTTGCCGCGCTTCAGCCCGAGCCTGCCGATCGATACCGTGCAGATGTCACTGAGCCGGCGTTTGTCGGCGACTTTCAAGGACGTGCCGGGCGGGCAACTGCTGGGCCCGACCTTCGATTACACCCACCGCCTGCTGGACTTTGCGCTGCTGGCCGAAGGTGAATACCCGGGCCCGCAAACCACGCCGGATGCGACTCTGGAAGCGTGCCCTCGGGTACTCGGCCTGCTGGCCAAGGAAGGGCTGATCAAGAACGAATCCGACGACACCGGCAGCGTCGCCGACATCACCCGCGACCCGCTGGAATACCCGGCCAACCGCGCCCAGCGCCTGCAAGCCCTGGCCCGTGGCGACGAAGGTTTCCTGCTGGCACTGGGTTACTCGACCCAACGTGGTTACGGCCGCAACCACCCGTTCGCCGGCGAGATTCGCATCGGCGATGTGGAGGTGTGGATCGACCCGGAAGAGCTGGGTTTCCCGATTTGCCTGGGCAGCATCGAAGTCACCGAGTGCGAGATGGTCAACCAGTTCGTCGGCTCGGCCACCGAGCTGGCGCAGTTCACCCGGGGCTACGGCCTGGCATTCGGGCATGCCGAGCGCAAGGCGATGGGCATGGCCCTGGTGGACCGCTCGCTGCGGGCCAATGAGTTCAACGAAGAGATCGTCTCGCCGGCCCAGCAGGAAGAATTCGTGCTGTCCCACTGCGACAACGTCGAGGCGGCGGGCTTCGTTTCCCACCTCAAATTGCCTCACTACGTGGACTTCCAGTCCGAGCTGGAACTGATCCGCAAACTGCGCCAACCGGCCGAGGGCACCCGCCATGAATGACCTGACTCAAGCGCCTGCGCGTGACCCTGCGTACAACTTCGCCTACCTCGACGAGCAGACCAAACGCATGATCCGCCGCGCCTTGCTCAAGGCCGTGGCGATCCCCGGTTACCAGGTGCCGTTCGGTGGCCGCGAGATGCCGCTGCCTTACGGTTGGGGCACCGGCGGCATGCAACTGACCGCCGCGATCCTGGGAGCTGACGACGTGCTCAAGGTAATCGACCAGGGCGCCGACGACACCACCAACGCCGTGTCGATCCGCCGCTTCTTCGCCCGTACGGCGGGCGTCGCCACCACCGAAAGCACCCCGGACGCGACGGTGATCCAGACCCGCCACCGCATCCCGGAAACTCCGTTGCAGGCCGATCAGATCATGGTCTACCAGGTGCCGATCCCGGAGCCGCTGCGTTTTATCGAACCGTCGGAAACCGAGACCCGCACCATGCACGCCCTGAATGACTACGGGGTAATGCACGTAAAGCTTTACGAGGACATCGCCACCTTCGGCCATATCGCCACCAGCTACGCCTACCCGGTGATGGTGGATGAGCGCTACGTGATGGACCCCTCGCCGATCCCGAAATTCGACAACCCGAAACTCGACATGAGCCCGGCGCTGATGCTGTTCGGTGCCGGTCGCGAAAAGCGCCTGTACGCGGTGCCGCCGTACACCCAGGTCACCAGCCTCGACTTTGAAGACCATCCGTTCGAAGTGCAGAAGTGGGAACACACCTGCGCGATCTGCGGCAGCCATGAATCGTTCCTCGATGAGCTGATTCTCGACGACGCCGGTACCCAGAGTTTTGTGTGTTCCGACACCTGGTACTGCGCCCAACGGGTCAAGGAGAACAACCAGTGAGCCAGCCTCTTTTGCAAGTGCGTGACCTGTCGTTGTTGTACGGGGAAGAGAAGGGCTGCCAGGACGTCAGCTTCGATTTGTACCCCGGTGAAGTGTTGGGGATTGTTGGTGAGTCGGGCTCGGGCAAGTCCACTTTGCTCTCGCTGCTCAGCGGGCGTCTGCCACCGCAGGCCGGCCACATTGGCTATCGCGGCAAGGACGGTGAATGGCTGGATCTGTACAGCGCCAGCGAAGCCGAACGTCGCACCTTGCTGCGCACCGAATGGGGCTTTGTCGAGCAGAACCCTCGGGACGGTTTGCGCATGGGCGTGTCTGCCGGCGCCAATATCGGCGAGCGCCTGATGGCCCAGGGCGTGCGCAACTATGAGCAACTGCGTGGCGCCGGCCTCGACTGGCTGGGCCAGGTAGAAATCGACCCGCAGCGCATCGACGACTTGCCCCGGACCTTTTCCGGCGGCATGCAGCAGCGCCTGCAAATCGCCCGCAACCTGGTCTCCAGCCCGCGTCTTGTATTTATGGACGAGCCCACCGGCGGCCTGGACGTGTCGGTACAGGCGCGCTTGCTCGACCTGCTACGCGGCCTCGTTCGCGAGCTGGATCTGGCGGTGGTGATCGTCACCCACGACCTCGCCGTGGCGCGCCTGCTGGCCGACCGCCTGATGGTGATGCGCCGCTCGCGCGTGGTGGAAACCGGGCTGACGGACCAGATCCTCGACGATCCACAGCACCCTTACTCTCAACTGCTGGTGTCTTCGGTATTGCAACCATGATGAATGCCTTGATCGAGGTCCGTGACCTCTCGAAAACCTTCACCTTGCACCAGCAGAACGGCGTGGTGCTGAACGTGCTGCGCGGGGTGGAGTTCAGCGTGAAAGGCGGTGAGTGCCTGGTGCTGCATGGCCAGTCCGGCGCCGGTAAAAGCACGTTGCTGCGCACCCTGTACGGTAACTATCTGCCGGCGGGCGGCAGCATCCGGGTACAGCACCTCGGCGAATGGCTGGAGCTGGTTGGTGCCGAGCCGCGTGAGGTGTTGCAGGTGCGCCAGCAGACCCTGGGCTACGTCAGCCAGTTTCTGCGGGTGATCCCGCGGGTGGCCTGCCTGGATGTGGTGATGGAGCCCGCC
>NZ_JACARK010001023.1:0-1778 GCF_013386655.1 Pseudomonas sp. K5002
AAAAGTGACCCGCTGTAAGAGCGGAACCCTAAGTGGCCGTTACCGCAGCAACGGATATGTACACTCACGAAACCCGCTCCCCAACCACAACCCCATCCCGCCACCAAGCCGCCAAACTAAAGACGTTCGGCGCCTTGAGCAGCGAAAAATGATTCCCCGGCCCATACCAAACCTCCAACACCCCCACGCACCCGCGCCACCCCTCAACCATCAACCCCTGCTCCCGCTGATTCCCTGCCGCGTCCAGGGTCGGATCCTCCGCCAACACCAACCGCACCACCCCCTCATACCGCCGACCAGGCCGATAAACCGTGCGCAACGCCGACGCATACGTACGCGCCGGCCCATCCATGGCATCCACCGAAGACCGCGCAGGCAACAACCCAACCCCCACCATCCCCCCATGCAACAACCTTCGCTGCTCCACTTCATCGCGCCCGGCAAAATCCACCGCATCAATCCCCAGGGACTTACCCGAAGCCACCTGCATCGACTCCACCAACCGCAACAACGCCGCCGTCGTGGTATAGGGCCGGCCCACCACCCCATTGCCCCCGGGCGCCTCGCTGTCGATCAACGTCAACGACGCCACCTCACGCCCCTGAGCCTGCAACCGCGTGGCCATCTCGAACACCACCCAACCGCCAAACGAATGCCCCACCAAATGCACTGGCCCCGAAGGACATTCCTGCTCCAGGGCCTGCAAATAACAGCGCGCCGCCGCCTCAACCTGGCTATGGGGCACCACCTCCCCATCCAGCCCACGGGGCTGCAAGCCAAAGATCGGCCAGTCCCGTCCCAACGCCTCGGTCAACCCTACAAACCCCGTCACGCTATCCCCCGCCCCCGGCACACAGAAGATCGGTGCCTGCCCGGCGCGACCACTCTGGATCCGCAACAACGGCTGATGCACCGCCACAGCCGGCGCCTCACTCAACGCCAGGGCCTCAACCATCGCCTGCCCCAGCGCCTGGATATGCGGTGCCTGCATCATGCTCTGGTGATCCCCCGGCACCTCAATGCGGCGCAATTGCCCCACGGCCAGTGCCTCATCCCACCCCAAATCCAGGCTGCGCCGCGAGAGTTCCGTCGGCCGCTCGGCGGCGCTGAACAAGTGCACCGCCAGTGGCATCGGGAACAGGCTGTAATGCGCCAACGCATGCCCATGCCCGACTTCCCGCTGGATAAAACTCAACAGGTCCGCGTCCGAAGCCGCCGCCATCTGCGCGTACAGCAAATGCCGATCGCGGCAGCGTTGCAGCAAACCCGCAAAGTCCAGCTGTCCAATGTCCGCTTCCAGTTGCTCAAGGCTCGCCAACTCATCCACACCTCCCTGTGCCTTCCAATACGCCGTGCACTGCAACAGCAAATGCCGCTTGAGGGCATCCGGCCCGCTCCAGCGCGCCTTGCCCTGGTCGGTCATGCGCGGCACGTAGCTGTCGATCAACCCGAGGAATGCCACCGGTTCGTCCAGCCCCTGCAGTTGCATCGCCACTTCATAGGCCAACACCCCGCCGAACGACCAACCCGCCAGCCGATACGGCCCATGGGGCTGCACCGAGCGGATGATCCCCACCAGCCGCGCCGCCAGGCCTTCCATGGTCTGCAACTGCACCTCGCCAAGGGGTGCACCGGGCAGGCCATAGATCGGGTAGTCCCCCGGCAGGTGCCGGCCCAGCGCCGGGAAATACACGTCCATGCCGCTGAACTCATGCACCAGGAACAACGGCGGCTGGCTGCCGCTGGCGCGTACGGTGATCAGCGAGCTGTTGTCCTCC
>NZ_JACARK010001024.1:0-2385 GCF_013386655.1 Pseudomonas sp. K5002
CGGCGCCTCCCGTGGCATCGGCCTGGCAATCGCCCAGGTGCTGGCCCGCGATGGAGCCCATGTGGTCTGCGTGGATGTGCCCCAGGCCCAGGATTCGCTGCAACAGGCGGCCGGCAGTGTCGCAGGCACCGCACTGGCGCTGGACATCACCGCCACCGATGCCGCGCAGCAGTTGCACGCCCATGTCAGCCAACACGGTGCATTCGACGTGGTGGTGCACAACGCCGGGATTACCCGCGACAAGACCATCGCCAAGATGACTGAGACCGCGTGGCGCAGCGTACTGGCGGTCAACCTGGAAGCACCGTTGCATCTGAGCACGGCGCTGCTGGAAAGCCAGGGCCTGAATCCGGGCGGGCGGATCGTGTGTGTCTCATCGATTTCCGGTATCGCCGGCAACCTCGGGCAAAGCAACTACGCCACCTCCAAGGCCGGGGTGATCGGACTGGTACAAGGCCTGGCCCCGCAGGCGGCGGCGCAGCAAGTGACGGTGAATGCCGTGGCACCGGGCTTTATCGAAACCCAGATGACCGCGAAGATCCCGCTGATGATTCGCGAAGCGGGGCGGCGGATGAACTCGATGTCCCAGGGCGGGCAACCCATCGACGTGGCAGAAACCATCGCCTGGCTGGCGCATCCGGCATCCGGCGGGGTCAATGGCCAGGTGGTGCGGGTCTGCGGCCAAAGCCTGTTGGGAGCCTGAGCATGGACTATGTGACGCAGATCATTGAGCCGCCGCCCTCGCGCTCGCGGCTGTTGCTGGACGGGGTATTGGGGCTGCGCAAACCGAAGCTGGAAGGCGAGCCGACGTTGCCGAAAGAACGCCTGGTGCGTTCGGCCGTCGAGCTGTCTGCCCAAGGGATCGCGGCTTACGGTCGGGCCTGTGGTTTCCGCCGTGAGCAAGGCGTGCCGCTGTCCTATCCCCATGTGCTGGCGTTCCCCTTGCACCTGATGCTGCTGACCCGCCCGAGTTTCCCGTACCCGGCCAGCGGCATGGTGCATTTGGCCAATCGCATCCGCCAGCATCGACGGCTGGAGGCGGGCCAGGCCTTGCGCCTGGAGGTGTATTGCGAACGCTGGGTCGCCCATCCGAAAGGCCAGGCGCTGAGCATCGCCACCCGTGGCTACAGCGCGGGCGCCCTGATATGGGAGAGCGACAGCCTGTACCTGCGCCGTGACGTAAACGCGCCGGTTGGCGAGCCGTGGGACGACGCGTTGCCCTTGCAGGAAGAAGGTTTGCTGCGCACTCAACGCTGGGTGCTGCCGGCGGATCTGGGGCGGCGTTTCGCCAGGGTCTCGGGGGATTTCAACCCCATTCATACCTCGGTGATCGGCGCCCGATTGTTCGGTTTTCGCCGGGCCATCGCCCACGGCATGTGGACCCTTGGCCGCGCCCTGGCCGCCCAGCAACCCCCCGGCGGACTGGACCAGGCCGAGGCCCATTGCGACTTCAAGCTGCCGATCTTCCTGCCCGGCCAGGTGGCGCTGTGGAACGTTCCGCCAACCGGCCCGCGCCGTGAGTTTGAAGTGCGTAATTTCGCCGGTGACAAACCCCATATGCGTGGGCTGTTTATCTGGAATGAGACCGATCGATGAGTGACTACAGTTTCAACCCGGCCCCGACGCGCCGCGTGGCGATTATCGGCGGCAACCGTATCCCGTTCGCCCGCTCCAACACCGTGTACGCCCATGACAGCAACCAGGATCTGCTGGTCGCCGCCCTGCAAGGCCTGGTGGACCGCTACAACCTTCACGGCCTGCGCCTGGGCGAGTTTGCCGCGGGTGCGGTGATCAAGCATTCCCGGGATTTCAACCTGGCCCGGGAAAGCCTGCTGTCTACCACACTGTCTCCCGAAACCCCGGCCTACGACCTGCAACAAGCCTGCGGCACCGGCCTGGAAGCGGCGTTGCTGGTGGCGAACAAGATCGCCCTTGGGCAGATCGAAGTGGGCGTTGCCGGTGGTTCCGACACCACCTCCGACGCGCCCATCGGCATCAACGAGTCCCTGCGCCGCACCTTGCTTTCAGCCAATCGCGCCAAGGGCACTGGCGCCAGGTTGAAGGCCTTGATGGGGGTGCGCCCGTCGATGTTCTTCAAGCCGCTGCTGCCGCGCAATGGCGAGCCGCGCACCGGCTTGTCCATGGGTGAACACTGCGAGGAAATGGCCAAGCGCTGGCAGATCAAGCGCCTGGCCCAGGACGAGTTGACCCTCACCAGCCACCAGCGGCTGGATGCGGCGTACAAGCAGGGTTTCTTCGATGATTTGATCAGCCCGTATCGCGGCCTGGCCCGGGACAACAACCTGCGGGCCGACGCCAGCCTGGAGAAACTTGCCGGCCTGTCACCGGCCTACGACCGCCAGAACGGCACGCTCACCGCCGGCA
>NZ_JACARK010001025.1:0-4074 GCF_013386655.1 Pseudomonas sp. K5002
GGGCGCGCCCTCGACGGCAAGGGTGGGATGAAGGCCGAAGACTGGGTGCCGATGGACGGCCCGACCATCAACCCGCTCAAACGCAACCCCATCAGCGTGCCGCTGGACGTGGGCATTCGCAGCATCAACGGTTTATTGACGGTGGGCCGCGGCCAGCGCCTGGGCCTGTTTGCCGGTACCGGCGTGGGTAAGTCGGTGTTGCTGGGGATGATGACGCGCTTTACCGAGGCCGACATCATCGTGGTCGGGCTGATCGGCGAGCGGGGCCGCGAGGTGAAGGAATTCATCGAGCACAGCCTCGGCGAAGAAGGCCTCAAGCGTTCGGTCGTGGTGGCCTCGCCGGCGGATGACGCGCCGCTGATGCGCCTGCGCGCCGCGATGTACTGCACACGCATCGCCGAATATTTTCGCGACAAGGGCAAGAACGTCCTGTTGCTGATGGACTCCCTGACCCGTTTCGCTCAGGCCCAGCGGGAAATCGCCCTGGCCATCGGCGAGCCGCCGGCCACCAAGGGCTATCCGCCGTCAGTGTTCGCCAAGCTGCCCAAGCTGGTGGAGCGTGCCGGTAACGCCGAAGCCGGTGGTGGTTCGATCACTGCGTTCTACACCGTACTCTCCGAGGGCGATGACCAGCAGGACCCGATTGCCGACTCGGCGCGGGGCGTGCTCGACGGGCACATCGTGCTGTCCCGGCGCCTGGCCGAAGAAGGGCACTACCCGGCCATCGACATCGAAGCCTCCATCAGCCGGGTGATGCCGTCGGTGGTCACCCCGGAGCACATGATGCGCGCGCAGCAGTTCAAGCAACTGTGGTCGCGTTATCAACAGAGCCGCGACCTGATCAGCGTCGGCGCCTATGTGGCCGGCGGCGATCGCGAGACCGACCTGGCGATTGCCCTGCAACCGCAACTGGTGACGTACCTGCGCCAGGGCCTCAACGACAAGATCAGCATGGGTGAAAGCGAGGCACACCTGGGCACCATCTTCGCGCCGGCGCCGGGCGGATAAACCATGGCCAACACTCGCGCCGCGCGCCTTGCCCCGGTAGTGGACATGGCCGAAAAAGCTGAAAAGACCGCCGTCCAGCGCCTGGGGTACTTCCAGGGCCAGGTTCGCCTGGCGGAAAGCAAGCTGGGGGACCTGGAGCGCTTTCGCGGCGAGTATCAGCAGCAGTGGATCGAGCGTGGCAGCAAGGGCGTCTCCGGGCAGTGGCTGATGGGCTACCAGGGCTTTCTCAACCAGTTGGAAACCGCCGTCGGCCAGCAGCGCCAGAGCCTGGCCTGGCACCAGGCCAACGTCGACAAGGCCCGCGACAGCTGGCAACAGGCCTATGCCCGGGTCGAAGGCCTGCGCAAACTGGTGCAGCGCTACATCGACGAAGCCCGTGCACTGGAAGACAAGCGCGAGCAGAAATTGCTGGATGAATTGTCCCAGCGTCTTCCCCGCCAAAACCCCTATTAACCACGCCCTCGCTCCTACACGGATTTGCCCACTTCCCTATCACCTGCTACACCTTGTTGCACATTGCCAATGACAAGGAAGCAGTCGTATGTCAGTCGAATCAGAAGTGTCCCTGGACGGGACGAAGTTGACGATCACCGTCAGGGGGCGATTCGATTTCGGTAGCCACCAGGCCTTTCGTGATGCCTACGAGCGGTTCTACAAGGTGCCCGAGATCTACGTGGTGGACTTGAAGGAAACCACCTACATGGACAGCTCGGCCCTGGGCATGCTCCTGCTGTTGCGTGACCATGCCGGAGGCGACAATGCCGAAGTGCAGGTGGTCAACGCCAACTCCGATGTGCGCAAGATCCTGGCCATTTCCAACTTCGACAAACTGTTCGATCTCACTTGAGCGTCCTGGCCCCGGTCCTCGAGGCGCTGACGGTGTTGATCGCCGAAGACAGCGCCGCCGACCTGTTGTTGCTGTCGACCATCGTGCGCCGCCAGGGCCACCAGGTGCTGACCGCCAGTAACGGCCAGGAAGCGGTCGATGTGTTTACCCGTGAACGGCCGCAGTTGGTGTTGATGGACGCCCTGATGCCGGTGATGGACGGCTTCGAGGCGGCCCGGCAGATCAAGCAGCGGGCGGGGGAGGCGCTGGTGCCGATCATCTTCCTCACCTCCCTGCGCGAGAGCGAAGCCCTGGCCCAGTGCCTGGATGCCGGGGGTGACGACTTCCTGGCCAAACCCTATAACCAGGTGATCCTGGCGGCAAAGATCAATGCCATGGATCGCCTGCGTCGCTTGCAGGCCACGGTGTTGCAGCAACGCGACCTGATCGCCCGGCACCACGACTACCTGCTGCAGGAGCAGCGAGTGGCCAAGGCGGTGTTCGACAAGGTGGCCCACTCGGGCTGCATCAACGCCGCGCCGAATATTCGTTATGTGCAGTCGCCCTACGCGCTGTTCAACGGCGATTTGCTGCTGGCCGCGTACACGCCGTCGGGCGATATGCATGTGCTGCTGGGGGACTTTACCGGCCACGGTTTACCGGCGGCGGTCGGCGCGATGCCGCTGGCGGAAGTGTTCTACGGCATGACTGCCAAGGGCTACGGATTGGCGCAAACCCTGCGGGAGATGAACGCCAAGCTCAAGCGCATCCTGCCGGTGGACATGTTCTGTTGTGCCACCTTGCTGTGCCTCAGCGCCCAGCGACGGGTGGTGGAGGTGTGGAATGGCGGCATGCCCGACGGCTACGTGCATGACGTCACCACCGGCAAGCGCACGCCGCTGGTGTCGCGGCATTTGCCACTGGGCGTGCTGGCGGCCGATGCGTTTGATGACCGCACTGAAGTCTGGCCGATGGCGCTGGGTGACCGAGTGTTTTTGCTGTCGGATGGTGTGCTGGATACCGCCGATGCCCATGAACAGTTGTTTGGCGCCGAGCGGTTGCAGCAGGTGTTTGCGGCCAATCGCGAGCCGGACCGGTTGTTCGAGGAGATCGAACAGGCCTTGGCGGGTTTTCGCGGTGAGGTGCGCGATGACATCAGCATGGTGGAGATCAGCCTGCAGGCGGATGAGCCGTTGCGTTCGTCGTCGGTGGTGTATTCCGACAGTGGGCAGTCGTCGCCGCTGGATTGGTCGGTAAGTTTTGAGTTTCGTGCCGAGACGCTCAAGTCCTACAACCCTTTGCCGTATTTGTTGCAGTTGCTGTTGGAGATTCATGGGCTGCGGGAGCAGAGCGGGGCGTTGTACAGCGTGATGGCGGAGTTGTATTCCAATGCGCTTGAACATGGTGTGCTGGGGCTGGATTCGCGGCTCAAGCGGGATGCGCAGGGGTTTGCTGCGTATTACCGCGAGCGTAATGAGCGGCTGGCGCGGTTGGATAGCGGGTATGTGCGGGTGCACCTGGATGTGGTGCCGACCGGGGAGGGGGGGTGTCTGACGCTGCGGATCGAGGACAGTGGGGCCGGGTTTGATGTGGATAAGGTGCTGGCCAGGCCGCTGGATGTTGACCGTCTGTCTGGTAGGGGATTGAGCCTGGTGCGCCAGTTGAGCAGCGATGTAGGCTGGTCTGACGGCGGGCGGTGTGTGTGCGTGGAGTTTTCATGGAAGGCTCTGGCATAATCCGCCGATTCTTGATCAAGGAGCGAACAAGTGGCAGAGATTCATCTGGACCCCGATGTGCTGACTGGCTTGCAGGAGGTCATGGAGGGCGAGTATCCGAAGCTGCTCGACACTTTTCTCGATGACTCGCAAAAGCGGGTAGAGGCGTTGCGCCGGGCTGGGGATGATGCCAAGGCGCTTGGGCGGATTGCGCATAGCTTCAAGGGGAGTAGCGGTAATCTTGGGGCGGTGCGGTTGGCTGAGCTTTGTCAGTTGCTCGAGGATAAGTCCGCCAAGCCTGTGGTTGCGGATTTGGCGCAGTTGGTGGATGAGATTGACCATGAATTCGCGCTGGTGCGGCCGTTGTATGAGCATGAGCGGGGGCGGTTTCAGCTCTGACGCTTTTGGTGTGTATATCGGTTTCTTCGGTAACGGCGGCTTATGGTTTCGCTCTTGCAGCGAGTCACTTTGCAAAAGCGGCACAGTAACCAAAGCGCTCTGCCCCATCAAAAACCAGAGCGAAAG
>NZ_JACARK010001025.1:4127-4567 GCF_013386655.1 Pseudomonas sp. K5002
ATAACGGATATACACCCTTAAACCAAAACCTGGCCCAACTCTTGCTCTACCTCCTGTTACCGCACCCTCGACCCCTGTGCGGCGGAGACTCTTGACTATGGCAATCACCCCGAATTCGCTCCTTCAGGTAGCCCTTGCGGCCAAGCCTCAAGCGCCCGCTGCCAATCCACCGGCAGTGGCTGCGAACCCGCGGGACAAGGCCCCGGGCTTCGCTCAGGTGTTCGCCAACCAGGCCCCTGCGCCTGCGGCAAAACCTGTCGACACCCCCATCAAATCCACCCGCGACAAGCCTGCGGACAACAGCCCCAAGCCCGTCGCCAACAACGACAAGCCTGCCGCCGGTACCCCATCGGTTGCCGATAACGGCAAGACTTTGCCTGCCAACCCGCCGGCCAAGGCGGACACCCCGGACACCACCGCCAAGTCAGACGACGATGCCC
>NZ_JACARK010000103.1:0-5086 GCF_013386655.1 Pseudomonas sp. K5002
GCAGCGGTCGCGGCACCCGTGGCCGGGTCTTCGTACACGCCGCCCACCGCAAACGGGTTGCGGGTGTGGAACAGTGTCGGGCTTTCGGCAAACACCAGCACCACGGTACCCAGCCCGGCGTCGGTCATGTAGCGGCGACCGGCTTCCAGTTCATAGTGCATCTGGCTGAGTTTGGCGCGGCTGGCGAGCGCCAGCACCAGGTGGGAAATGCCGGCATGGATGATCGCTGGCGGAATGCTCGGGTCCAGGTCATTGCGGGTGTAACCGAACAAGGTCAGGCCCGCGTCTACCAGGGCATCGTTGGCCGGTGCGCTGCGGGTTGGCGGGGATTGCAGCGCGGCCTCGATCAGGTCGCCTTCGCTGCGGCCGCTGACGGAAATATCGCCGTTGTTCAAGGTCAGGTGGAATTCGCCATCGCCCAGCGCCAGGCTCAAGGCCGCACCGAGGGCGATGGTGGCGTGCCCGCAAAACGCAACTTCGGACTCCGGCGCGAAGTACCGCACGCGCCAGCCGTCATCCTGCGGGCAGGCAAATACGGTTTCCGAAAACCCGACTTCGTGGGCGATACGCTGCATTTCTACAGCTTCCGGCAGGCTGTCACCGATCCAAACACCTGCAGGGTTACCGCCCTGGTTGCCGTCACAGAATGCAGAAATCTTAAGCACGTCCAAAGTCATTCGGGTAACCCTTCCTTAACGGTTCAGTGAGCGGCGATGCTATCCAAAGGCCAGCCCAGCGTCGAATGAAATTCACCCGTTAAAGAGGGGCCAGCAACATCTGCGTGACCCGCCGCTCCTCCACCGCCGCCACGGTCAGGCGCCAGCCTTCATGTTCCAGGCTGTCACCGACCACCGGCAGTCGATCCAGCAGGCTCATCACCAGCCCGGCCAGGGTCTGGTAATCCTCCGTCGCCACAGCCTTGAAGCCGGTGCGCTGGCGGATCAGGTTGAGGTTCAAGGCGCCATTGACGCGAAAACCACCCTCCTCCTCGACGATATCCGGGCCTTCGACCTCACTCGCATCCGGCAACTCACCGGCGATGGACTCGAGGATGTCGGTCATGCTCAACACCCCGATAAAGTCGCCGAATTCGTTGATCACGAAGGCAATGTGAGTCGACTCCTGACGCATCTGCTCCAAGGCATTGAGAATCGAAAAACTCTCCAGCAAGTTGACCGCCCGGCGCGCCAGGTGCTCCAGGTTCGGCTCGTTACCGGCCAGGTATTCCTTGAGCAACTCCTTCTTGTGCACAAAGCCCAATGGCTCGTCGACATTACCGTCGCGGATCAAGGGCAGACGTGAGTAAGACGAATGCATCAGTTTCAGGCGGATAGTGTCGGGATCGTCCGACAGATCTATAGAGTCCACCTTCGCCCGAGGCGTCATCAGCGTACGGATCGGGCGTTCAGCCAGTTGCAGCACGCCACTGATCATCACCCGCTCGCGCCGATCGAACAGCGGCCCGCCGTTGGCATCGGGGTTGTCCAGCAGGTCGGCGACCTCTTCACCTACCTCCTCCACTGCCAGATTACGCCCGCCGAGCAAACGCATTACCGCATGGGCCGTGCGCTCACGTCTCGGCAGCGTGCCCTGGGCCGACTTCTTGCGGCGCGACCGGGCGATCTGGTTGAACAGCTCGATCAGGATCGAGAAGCCGATGGCCGCGTACAGATAGCCTTTGGGAATGTGGAAGCCCAGGCCTTCGGCCGTCAGGGCAAAACCGATCATCATCAGGAAGCCCAGGCACAGCATGATCACCGTCGGGTGGGCGTTGACGAAACGGGTCAGCGGCTTGCTGGCAACGATCATCAGGCCGATGGAAATGATCACTGCGATCATCATCACCGCCAGCTCATCCACCATGCCCACGGCAGTAATCACCGCATCGAGGGAGAACACCGCATCCAGCACCACAATCTGCGCAACGATCGGCCAGAACATCGCATAGGCCACGTTGCCAGTGCGCTGAGCCACATGCCCCTCAAGCCGCTCATGCAATTCCATGGTGGCCTTGAACAACAGGAACACACCACCAAACAGCATGATCAAGTCACGGCCCGAGAAACTCTTGTCGAACACCTCGAACAGCGGTTGGGTCAGGGTCACCAACCAGGAAATACTTGCCAACAGGCCCAGACGCATCAGCAACGCCAGGGACAAACCGATCAGACGCGCACGGTCACGCTGCTCCGGCGGCAGCTTGTCCGCCAGGATCGCGATAAACACCAGGTTGTCGATGCCCAGCACCAGCTCCAGCACAATCAAAGTCAACAGGCCGAGCCAGGCCGTTGGATCCGCTAACCATTCCATTTTTCAGTATCTCTTCAAGTTTTTCAGAATGCCGGGCACGGCAACGCACGGTCGAGGGACCGGGTAAGGGTAGGCAATCGGAAGACGGGATGCCTGGCCTGGAGGCAGGCGATCAGCGAGAACGGCGGCAGTGAATGTCTTGGGGAAAGACGACTGGGAGGCTCCGAGAGGGTGTTCATGTAGGTCCTGTTGTGGGAAAAGGACTTGAATCGTACAGGCGAAACGGGAATTTCCTACAATCTAAAATTATTACAAGATCTGTAGGATCAAGCATTCTGATATTAGGGAGAATGTCGTGAGCCAACAATTTTTCACTATGGTTGGGACAGCCCATAACAAATTTTGAGCATTTGATCGTTCCCACGCTCTGCGTGGGAATGCATACCGTGACGCTCCGCGTCACCCTCTCGCCGGACTTCAGCCAGGCTCGTAGCATCAAGCTTTATCGTCGGGCAGATCAACACGATCTTGCTGCTCTTCACTGATCAGGTATTCAAGAAACGCGGTATACGTCGGCCATGAATCCGGCGCAGTCAACAAGGCCTCCCTACCCAGGCGGCACACATCCACGTCATCACACCAAATCACCCGACCGCCTCCGCCCGAGCAATCCATCACGATCAAACTGGCCGGCGGCTGGGCTAATACCAAAAACTGCCGCGCAAGCCCGGCACGCTCTCGAAGACTTCTGGTTTCGTCCAGGACATTCGGCGCAGGCGCCCACCCTATTGCGTGCAAGGGCAAAACGTAGATTCCAGAGCCATCGAAGAACTCGGCAGCCTCACGAAAATCATCCGCAAGCTCCAGGCCAAGGTGGCTCTGCACCTCATCAAGAAACCCAGGCTCAACGGCGCGCGCGCCATTCAAAAGCAAACATTGCTGCCGGATCATTGCCAACGTGGACATCAACACCCGCCCTCGCGTCTAGAGATTTGCCCGCGTGCCAAGAAAGCGCAGATAGCGCCCATCCTCGTTGTCAAAGATCTCGGCCCCTGCGCCCATGTATGCCCGCATCAATTCATCGGCGGCCTGATCATCGTGGCCTTGATCCAGCAAAACCTGCCCCAGGCGCAGATGTAAAAACGGATTTCCGAGACCGCCCGGACAGGTCATCGCATAGTCCAAGGCATCCCGGGCTGAGCCTTTGAATCCGGATAAAAAGCATGCATCAGCGATGGCAGCCAATACCCAGGTGGAGGCTTCCCAATCATTTTTCGGCTCGGGGATCAAGATCCAGGCCTTGTTGTATTGCTCGATGGCCTCTTCATAACGGCCGTCATCGGCCAATTGATCACCTGCACTGCATAACGACTGGATCTCTTCGTGCAGCGACGCTGCAAGCTCAGTGGTCATGAGGACTCCTCCAGAGATCCATCTGCATCCCATAACGACCACAGCCCAACTTCCTGGCCACGCTCATAAACGCCCTGCGCCGCCACCTGTCCATTGTCGTGGTAGTCCCGCCAGTCGCCGTGTTCGGCGCCATCCACGTAATTCCCCTCGGAAGCCAGGTTGCCGTTTGGGTGGTAGGCGCGAAAAAGCCCATGTCGAATCCATTGCGTGCCGTCCTCGGACAGGTAACGCGAATACCTGAATCGAACCTCACCGGTCTCGTAGGGAATTTCCGCTATGTGTAACGCGTCTGGTTTTTCGTCCATGGCAAACCTGCTGCGGTGTGTTGATGTGCTTTCAGACTCTGTTGAGAAAACTGACTTTAGCCGGCGTTGTACGTTTATGCCCGTTATTCAGAACGGCCCTTTCGTCATCACCCGCTCATCAATGAAGCTACGCAACATCGCAATCCGCTGCGTATAGGCTTTGCTCAGGCAACTGACTTGGGCGCCGCACGTATGCCGTTGCTTGAGCCACACAGCCTGATCATCCATCAACGAACCACGTCCGCCCATAGCCATGAAGTGCCGGTTCAGGTCATAAAGCAGCGCCATCGTCACGTCCTGATCATTAAGCGAACGCGTGGCACAGATGGTTTTCTCGTCAGGCGCCTTCGCCCGGTCACAGTCAAAACTGGCCGCCAGGCTCACAGGGCTGAGCCACAACACGGAAAACCCGGCGAGCACTGCGAATACCGCCGGTTTAATCAAACGAACTGCCATGAAAATTACCTCCTACAGAGGGCTACGCGCCACACCCTGCCCAAACCGATAAATCGCCAGGCAATACCCAATCAACGCCACCGCTGCCAACAACCCGCCCGCCGCGCCGATCCAGGCAAAACCAAAGTGGCTGCCCACCCAACTGCCCATCAACGCCCCACCGCCAATACCGATGTTGTAGATCCCGGAAAACATCGCCATCGCCACATCCGTGGCATCCGGCGCCAGCACCAGCACCTTCGATTGCAACGCCAGGCCAAAACCCATGATGGCCATGCCCCAGAACACACTCAGGGTCACCAGGTACGACACCTCGCCACTCAACGGCAGCAACAACGCCAGGCACAGCGCCAGTATGGTCACCGCGCTGATCAGGAAACGATGGGGGCTAAAGCGATGCACCAGGCTGAACAACAACGAACCAATAATTCCCGCGCCGCCAAACACCAGCAGGATCAGGGTCACCGTATTGCCACTCATACCGGCAACACCTTCAACAAACGGCTCAACATAACTGTAGGCAGTGAACTGCGCCGTCACCACCATCGCCGTCAGCACATACAACGCCACCAGCGCCGGGCGCTTGAACAACAGCGGCAAGCTGCGCAGCGAACCGGAGTTCTGGCTCGGCAGCAGCGGCAAGGTGCGCGCCAGCCAGAACA
>NZ_JACARK010001026.1:0-1872 GCF_013386655.1 Pseudomonas sp. K5002
ACCATAAGTAGCCGTTACCGAAGAAACGGATATGTACTCAATCAATCAATCAATCAAACCACTCCCCCCGCTCAAGAAACGTATTCCGAATCATCTCCACCACCCACCCCACCTCCAGCGGATGCCGCACATCAGCACCCACCCCCATCCAGACCTGCCGCTGCATCCCCTCCAGAAATACCCCATCCAACGCCGTCAACCCACGATCAAAACAACTCATGTACCGCGGCAACAACCCAATACACGCACTGCACCGAATCATCTCCAGCATCAGCGGATACGCTTCCACCCGCACTACCCCCGCCAGCCGCTGCTCCACCAGGCTATTCCACGGCCGCAGCGCCTCCACCTGCCGGTCCGGCTGCCACTGCACCAACATATAATCCGCAAGGTCTTCAATACTGTCCGGCCGCACTGCCAACCGCGAATACCGCTTGGCAATATGCGGCGAATAATCCAACCGCGCCAACACCTCCGGCGCCCCAATGGCAAAACTCGGCCCCGCCCCCGGCGAATCCATCCCCGACAACCACACCACCACATCCGCATCCAGCGCCTGCAACCCCAACTCGCTGTCGATGGAAATGATCTCCAGCCGCACACTCGCATTGCGCCGCAACAGCGCAATCAGGTCCCGCCCCAGAATGTCGTGCAGGATCGACTCGGCAACCGCCAGCCGAATCAACGGTTGCTCCAGCACCGGCAAGCGTCGCTCATGCGCCAGGGCAATCAACTGCGCCTGCAACTGCTGCCCTTCACGACTCAGGGCCAGGACATTGCCCTGATAGCTGAACAGCGAACGCCGCAGTTGCTCTTCCAGCTGCGCCAGGCGCTTGCGCAACTGCGTGGCCTTGATATTGAGGCTGCGAGCCGCCTGCATGAAACACCCACAGCGGGCGCTGATCAGGAAATACTGCGCCACCTCGGGCTCGATGGCGGCCGCCAAGGCCAGCCAGGCCTCGCGGGATTCGGTCGACGCACGATAAGGCGCGACGCCGTGGGGTACAGCCGGTTCAACAAATACCATGGGAGACTCCCTGTCTTGTGGGTACTGTGCATCCAATGCGGCGATACGGTTTTTTACTCCAGCACCTTGTTCAGCTCGGCGCCGTCGATACTCAAGGTCGCGGTATTGAGCATGCCTTCCAGGTAGGCCTTGGCAATCTGCTCCTGGCGTTGCGCACGCAAGGCCTCGGTCAAGCGGCCCCGCAGTTCATCCAGCGTGGCGGTGCGCGCCGGTTGTTGCCCAGTGAGTTTGAGCACGTGAAAACCCGCCGCACTCTGCACCGGCTCCGACACCCCGCCCGTCTTGAGCCGCGCCACCACACCGCGCATTTCAGGCACCAGTTGCTGCAACGGCTGCATCCCGGAATCGCCACCGCGCCGGGCGCTGTCGGGGTCCTGGGAATACTGGCTGGCCAGGGCGGCAAACTCGCCCGGCGAGGCCTGCGCCTTGCGGCTCAACTCCTGGGCCTGGCGGCGCACATTGTCGACGGTTTGCGGGTCGCTCACGGCCAGGAAAATCTGGCTGACCTGGTACAACGGCGGCGTCACCCATTGTGCCTTGCCGCTGTCATAGGCTTGCTGCAATTCAGCGGCGCTGGGGTAATCCGTCGGCACCTGGCTGACCGACAACATGTAGTCGCGAAATACGATCTGCTCGGTGGCGGCGCGGGTCTGTTGCTCCACCTCCGGGCGCTGCCGCCAGCCCTGGGCATCGGCCTGTTCAAGCACGGCCTTTTGCGCCAGGCGCGAACGCAGCCAGGTTTCCAGGGAGCCACGGTTGCCACGCAACTGCTCGCGGGTTTCCGTCGGCAAGGCGGCCAACACCGACTTGAGTTCGGCGAGGTCGATCTGCTGGTTGCCCAGGCG
>NZ_JACARK010001027.1:0-2479 GCF_013386655.1 Pseudomonas sp. K5002
CACCGAGCGCGGCCAGCCCCGGGCCTTGATTTCACACAGGTGGTCGCCGCCAAACCGCTCCACCAGCCAGCGCGGCAGCGGTGCCCAGCCAAAACCCAGCTGCGCCATTTCCATCAGCATCAGGTAACTGGGCGCTGACCACACTCGGCCCAGGCCGCGGGTTTCATTCGGGTTGATGATGCTCGCCAGGCGCAGTTCGCGGTGTTGTTCCAGGGTTTGCTGGTCGATGTCCGCAAGGTTCGCCAGCGGATGTTTGGGGGCGACAAACAGCGCGATTTCCGTGCGCTCTTCCACGGTGGTGCTGGTGAGGTCCGGCGGGTAAACCTCCTGCATCTCGATAAACGCAATCTGCGCCCGGCCACTTTGCACCAGGGCAATCAAGTCCTCGCATTCGGCGATCAGGCATTCCAGCTCCAGGTCCGGGTAGCGCTGCTCGAAGGCGCTGAGGGCGGTTTCGAAACGGTCCGACTGGTACGTATCGGACATCGCGATACTCAACTTCGGCTCCAACCCCTGGGACAACTGACTGGCCGCCAACTCCAGGCGGCTGCTGGCTTCCAGCACCTGCTCGGCGCGTTGCAGCAGCACGTGCCCGGCCGGGGTCAGCGTCGGCTTGCGGCTGCTGCGATCAAACAGCACCACATCCAGGTCAATCTCCAGGCTGGCCACCGCCGCGCTGACGGTGGACTGGCTCTTGCCCAGCTTGCGCGCCGCCGCTGAAAACGAACCGTGGGTCGCCGCCTGCACAAACGCCTGAAGCACTTCGTGGGATGCCATGACTATCGCCTTGATCGATGGTTACTGGTTATGAAGTATCGAGTCAAAGGGTAATGATGGCAACCATCGTCACTCACGGAGAACGGGTCATGACACCCACTAAGTCGATTACTGAACGCGTTTGGCAGGCCATTGGTTTTGAAGGTTTGGCCTTGTTGATCTGTACACCGCTGCTGGCGTGGATCATGGATAAACCGGCCCTGGAGATGGGCGTCGTGACCTTGGCCATCAGCCTTATGGCACTGGCCTGGAACGTGATTTTCAACGGCCTGTTCGACCGTCTCAAGGCGCGCCTGCAACTGTCCGGCGGGGTGTGGACCCGCGTGCTGCATGCGTTGATGTTTGAAGGCGGGCTGGTGGCGATCTGTGTGCCGTTGATTGCCTGGTGGCTGAACATCAGCCTGATGCAGGCGTTTATCCTCGACATCGGCGTGTTGCTGTTTTTCCTGCCGTACACCTATGTGTATCACTGGGCGTATGACGCCGCGCGGGAGCGGATTATGCAGAAACGGATGCGCACCGCGTAGGAGTCCGGCTTGCCGGCGATGGCGATTTTGGATACGTCATCGCCGGCAAGCCAGCTCCTACAGGGGTTGTAGGGCGGCCACAAAATCGAGGAATGCCCGCACCTTGGCCGCCGGCAAGTGCCGCGACGGGTAGAAGGCATACAACGGGAAACGCTCGTCGGGCCAGTCGGGAAACAACTCGATCAACGCGCCGGATTCCAGCGCCGGTGCCAGCCCAAGGTCGAGCATTTGCGCCACTGCATGGCCGTGTTCGCACACGCTGTACAAGGTCCCGGCATCGTTGACCACCAGCCGCCCGCTGGTGGCGATGTTGACCTGGTCGCCCGGCCGGTGGAATTCCCAGCCAAACGGCCGGCCGGTCTGGGAGTCGCGAAAGTCGATGCACACGTGCTGGCCGTCTTCCAGGTCCTTGGGGTGTGAAGGGCGACCATGCCGCTCGAGATAAGCTGGCGAGGCCAACGTCAGCACCCGCACTTCCATCAGCTTGCGGGCGATCAGCGAGGACGATTGCGGAATGCCAAAACGGATGGCCAGGTCAAAGCCATCCGCCACCAGGTCCCCGAGTTGATCCCGCGTGTGCAGGTCCAACTGCAGCTGCGGGTATTGGCTCATGAATTCACCCAGCACCGGCCCCAGCACGAGCCGCGAAAAGTACGGGTCGATGTTCACCCGCAACCGCCCGCGAACCGTCAGGGCGCTGTCGGCCGCCGAGCTGGCGGCTTCTTCCAGGCCGGCCAGCAGGGGGGCGATTTCCTGGTAGAAACGCCGACCTTCGTCGGTCAATTGCACCGAGCGGGTGGTGCGGTCGAACAGGCGGATTCCCAGGCGTTTTTCCAGCCGCGAAATGGCCCGGCTGACCCCCGAAGGCGTCATCTCCAGGCTGTCGGCGGCGCGGGCGAAACTGCCGCTGTCGACCACGGCGGCCAGTACGCCCATGCCGCCGGCCAGTCCAGGATCAAAACTCATGGGTGATTGCCTGTCAGGTATCCGAAAGCATTGATGCTAGCGGAGAATCCGAGAGCGTTACAGAAACATCCCGCCCGAGGCCTCGACCCGTTGCCCGGTGATCCAGTTGCTGCCGTCGGCCAGCAGGGTGGAAATCGCCCCGCCGATATCATCCGGCAAGCCTGCGCGACCGAGGGCGGTGTTGTTGGCGACCATCGCGTTCACGTCCG
>NZ_JACARK010001028.1:0-2520 GCF_013386655.1 Pseudomonas sp. K5002
GGCCATGCATCAGTGCGTTGGCCACGCCCACGCCGATGATCGAGCCGATCAAGGTGTGGGACGACGACGCCGGCAGCCCCAGCCACCAGGTGCCGAGGTTCCACAGGATCGCGGCGATCAACAGCGCGAAGATCATCGCAAAGCCGGCGGAGGAGCCGACCTGCAAAATCAGCTCTACCGGCAGCAGGGCGATGATGCCGAACGCCACCGCGCCGCTGGATAGCAGCACGCCGAGGAAGTTGAAAAAGCCCGACCACACCACCGCGAAATGCGGTGGCAATGAGTTGGTGTAAATCACCGTGGCCACCGCGTTGGCGGTGTCGTGGAAGCCGTTGACGAACTCGAAGCCCAGGGCGATCAACAGCGCCACGCCCAGCAGCAGGAACGGCGTCCAGGTGGTGACCACCGTGCCCAGCTCGTGCATGTCGTGCATCAGGCTGTAGGCGGTGAACAACAGGCCCATGGCGAGTACGGCGAAGAAAATGATCACCGTCACCAGGCCGGGTTTTTTGTCCAGGCGCGGTTTGGGATCGTTGGTGACGGAGGCGGTGGAGGCGGTCAGCGAAGGGGTTGCCATGCCGGAACATCCAGTGTTGAGGGAGGATATCCGTCATGATCGTTGCAGAATGTTACAGAGATGCTGCGGTAAATCAGTGTTTAGGGAATTGAAGTTGCCGCCGGTCTATAAAACACCGCCGATAAAATGTGGGAGCTGGCTTGCCTGCGATAGCGGTGTATCAGTCACCACCGCTATCGCAGGCAAGCCAGCTCCCACATTGATCGCATTTCAAATTCAATAATCCTTGCGCTTGCGAAACGCCCAGCGCCCGGCAATCAGGGTAAACGTTGCCACCAGCGCCACCAGAATCCAGAAGCCTTCCGGGTCTGTGGAGAGCGGCACGCCACCAACGTTCATGCCAAAAAAACCGGCAATGATGTTGATCGGCAACGCCAGCACCGTGACCACGGTCAGGGTGAACAACGTGCGGTTGCTCTGTTCGTTGAGGTTGGCGGCGATCTCTTCCTGCAGCAGCTTGATGCGCTCACCCAACGCCATCAGGTCGTTGATGATCAGCGCAAACTCCTCGGTGGATTTGCGCAGCTCTTTCACGTCTTCCTTCTGCAACCATTGTGGCGGGCGGTTGAGCAGCCGCAGCAACGAGCCCGGCTCCAGGGCCAGCAGCCGTTGCAGGCGCACCAGCACCCGGCGCGCGGCACCCAGTTCGGCGCGGTTGGTGGACAGGCGTGACGACAGCAACTGGTCCTCGATCTGGTCGACGCTGAGGCTGGTCTTGCGCACGATCTGTGTCAGCACCTCGCCCTGGTCCCGCAGCAAATGCACCAGCAGTTCCAGCGGCGAGCGAAAGTGTTCACCGGCCTTAACCGACGAGCGCAGCTTGTCCACCGAATGCAGCGGTTGCAGGCGCGCGCTGATCAACAGCCGACTGCGGGCGCACACCCATAAGGTGGAAATGTCTGAAGACACCATGC
The DNA here is from genome assembly GCF_013386655.1 of Pseudomonas sp. K5002. Lineage (NCBI taxonomy): Bacteria > Pseudomonadati > Pseudomonadota > Gammaproteobacteria > Pseudomonadales > Pseudomonadaceae > Pseudomonas > Pseudomonas sp. K5002. Next base: position 1,492 of record NZ_JACARK010001028.1, read on the forward strand.
TGCTGAAGTTGAACACCACGTCGTTGACCACCGCCAGCAAGGCCGAGTCCACGTGTTCGATGCGGGTGGAGCGTGAGCCTTCGTGCAAGGCTTCGAAGAATTCTTCCGGCAGGTTCAGGTGCGCCTGCATCCAGCGCTCGCACGCGGCGTGGGCCAGGTTCAAATGCAGCCAGAGGAATTCGTCGGGGTCACCGGGCTGCTGCAAGGCCGCAAGGGCAGTGGCTGAATCAATCTGTTCGCCCTTTTCACCGGGGCGGAAACGAAAACCGTAGAGCAAGCCAAACAGGTCTGAGTCCTGGTGGCTGTGGTCGATGCTGTGGTTCATGGAGGCTCGCAGGGAAAGTGCCTGTAGGAAATTTCACAGGTTCACCTGAGCGCATCATGGCAACAGGATTTGACGGTTTTGTGACGGTTTGAGGTGGCCGTCAATCGCCCGCGGGCAAACTGAAGCTGAACACCGTGCCGTCCTGCTCGCTGGAAGACACTTCCAGCCGCCCGCCATGGGCGTCGGCAATCTGTTTGACGATGTACAAACCCAGGCCCAGCCCGGCCTGGGGCAAGGCGCCCGTCGGTCGGGAGTAGGGCTGGAACAGCAGCGGCATGGCTTGCTCACTGATCAGCCCAAGGTTTTTCACCGTTAACTCAAACGTGCCGGCGTTGACCTGCGCACTGACCTCAACCGGCCCTTCGGGACTGCCGTGGCTGATGGCGTTGGCCACCAGGTTGGAGAGCAGTTGCGCCAGCCGCTCGCGGTCGCCTTTCACACCCTTGAGATTGCCGATGCGGGCGTGAATCAGCCGCTTTGGATGGACGTGCTGCACCTCTTCCACCACATGCTGCAAAGTGTCTTCAAGCCCAGTGCATTCACTGATGTCGACCGGGATGCCGCTGCCCATTCGCCCGCGGGCAAAGTCCAGTACGTCCTCCACCAGTTGCGAGGCGCGGCGGCCGCTGGCCAGCATGTGCCGCACCAGCGTGTCGGTGGCCGGGTCCGGGTGTTTGCGCAGCAGCCGTTCGGCGCCGACGTTG
>NZ_JACARK010001029.1:0-3573 GCF_013386655.1 Pseudomonas sp. K5002
CGTCAAGCACCGCGCCCTGGCGGATGCCGTCGCTCAACAGTTGCGTGGAAAACCGATACTGCGGCCCCAGCACATCCATCGCCGCCGCAGTGGTCAACAGCTTGAGGCTCGAAGCCGGGCTCAGCCGCGTACGCGGGTTGTGCTGATAGAGCGTGTTGCCACTGCGGGCATCGCGCACCATCAGCGACACGCTGGCACCGTGCAGTGCCGGGTCGGCCAGCAACTGGTCGAGGCTGGCGCTGGTGGAAGTTTTCGGCGCCGTGGCGCAACCGCCCAGCAACAAGCTCAAGCCCAGCAGCAGCCCGCCGGTGTGTGTCCATCGTCCCAACCGCATAAACCTGGTAGTCCTTGAATTTCGAGAGTGCGCAGCTTGTGGAATTCCTCCCGGTCAATCAAGGCCCGTAGGTCGTGACGGAAAACGTATTGGCATGAAACAGCGGGTCCGGCTTGGGCTCGGCCTTGCGCGGCGCCGGCTGGGTAAAGTCCATGGCCGGCAGGAATACCCGCTGGCTCGCCGGGTCGAACGCCATGTTGTAGGCCATCGGCAAGGTGCTGACGCTGGAGCGTACGGCGTAGTGGTCGGCATCCGTTTGATCCACCAGCGTCAGGTTGGCATCGATGCCACTGGGGATCAGCAAGCGCCGGTGCTGCTCGTCGTAGGCCAGGGCGTTGATGTCGCGGGTGATCGGCAGCTTCGCCTTGACTTCACCGGTTTTCCGGTCGGCAACGATCAACACCGGCACTTCACCGCGACACGCCACAAACAGTCGCTGGCGCGCCACGTCCTGGGCCAATGCGCTGGGCTTGGGGCAACCGGCAAACTGCCAGGTGTCGAGCAACGCAAAGGTGCTCGCCGAATAGCGGGTGACCTTGCCTTCATCGCGCATCGGCAGGAAGAAGCTGCCGTCGCCCTTGATCAGCAGCGGGTCGATTTTCTTCACCGCCAGTTCATGGGCGCCGGTGATTCGTTCCTGTTTCGGGTCGAATTCAAACAGCGTCGAACGATCCGCCCGACGCCCACTGACAATAATCACCTTGCCCGTCGATGGCTCGTACACCGCGCTGTTGAGGTTGCTTTGCGCCACCGGGATGCGCTTCAGGAATGTGAGTGTGGATAACTCCACCACACTCAGACTGCCGTCGGTGTTGAGCACGAAAACCCGGTCTACCTCAGGCACGAACACCACGCCGTTGGCGCCTTCGGACTGCGCCACCGTCTCGACCAGGCGCTGCTGTTTCACATCAAACACGCTCAGGCCGTTTTCCCGGCGGGCCAGGAACAGATACGGCCGGGTCGGGTCCAGCCCGACAAAGCCCCAACTGTGGCCGGAGCCGGGCAATGTCACCCGGTGTTCGCGATGGTAGGTCGAGTCATCAGCCGATGCCGCGCCGCTGATCAACAGTGCTGCCAGTAACCAGTGTTTCATCAGAACTCCAGGGTGCTGGAGACGGACACCTGCCGCGCATCGCCGATGGACACGAACTGGGTGTTCACGGCCGAGGTGTAATAGGTACGGTCAAACAGGTTCTTCACGTTGAGCTGGAACTTGACCTTCTGCCCCTCGATTTTAGTGTCATAGGTGGCGAACGCATCGGCCACGGTGTAGCTCGGCAGGTCGAAATCGTTGGCGGCATTACCCGCTCGCTCCCCCACATAACGTGCACCGGCGCCCACCCGCAGTTGGTCACCGCCAAGGATGCTGCCGAAGTCATACACCGCTGACAGCGAGCCGGTGTTCTTCGCGACGTTTTGCAGGCGGTTGCCCTTAAGGTCCGGGTCTTCGGTGACAACAGCATCGGTGTAGGCGTAGCTGCCGATTACGCTCCATTTATCCGTCAGTTGACCGCTGGCGTCCAGTTCAAGGCCGCGGGAGCGGACCTTGCCGGCTACGCTATAGATCGCGATCGGGCCGTCGCCCACCTCGACCAATACATTGCGCTTCTCGATGTTGAACAGAGCGGCGCTGGCAGTGATACGACCCGGAATGTCGAGTTTGGTACCCAACTCCCAGGACTTCGACTGTTCCGGTTCAAGGCTGCCATCCAGCACCGTTTTGTTATCCAGCGGTGCGATGGTGGAGTTGGGCTTGAACGACTCTGTGTAGCTGCCATAGAACGACAGCTCGTCGGTGTAGCGGTACACCAGGCCCGCGCGTGGCACCCACTTCTGGCCATTGCCGTCGGTGTTGGCAGTGAACGGGACACCCTTGCCGGCGTATTGGTCGTACATCTGATAACGCGCGCCACCCACCAGGATCCACTGGTCAGTGAGGTGGATCGCATCCTGCAGGAACAGCGAGTCGCTGCGCAGCAGGTCCATCTGGTTGCTGTCCGGCGCGCTGACGGTGGTGCCCGCCACTTCATTGCCATAGACCGGGTCGTTGTAGTTGAACGTGCCACGGGGCGCCTGGCGGATCAGGTCGGCCCGGTAGATCTTGCGGTATTCGTCATCCAGGCCGAAGGTCAGGTCGTGCTGCATGCCTGCGACGTTGACCTTGCCTTCAAGGCTGGCGGTGGCGAAGCGGTCGGTGGTCAGTGCGCCCTGGGTGCCGTCCATGCTGCGGGTCAGGGTGCCATTGGCGTTGACCTTGACCACACGCACCTGGCTGGCGTCGTAGGTCTCGCGGTTCCAGCTGTAGCCGAAGTGGGCTTTCCAGTCGTCATTCAAATCGTGATCGGCCTCGAAGCGGTACAGGTCGGAGCGGCCTTCCATGTTATTGAAGGGCTCGTCCAGGCGGCGAGTCGACGGGATGTTGAGCGGGTGGTTGGTCTTGGGGTCGATGGCGGTGCCCCGGTCGAACGGCGAGAGAAACTCCCGGTGCTCATAGGCAAACAACAGCTTGGTGTTGTCGCCGTACCAGGCCAGCGACGGTGCGATCAGGCTCTCGCGGTGAGTGCCGTAGTTGCGCCAGTAATCTTCGTCTTCGTGATCGACGATCAAGCGGTACGCCAACCCGCTGTCACCGATGGGCCCTGTGGTGTCGAGGTTGCCGCCGCTGCCGTTCTTGCCGTCGCCAAAGGTCGAGCCGCGCACGGTCAGCGAGGTGGACTGGATCAGCTCGGGTTTCTTGCTGACGATATTGACCACGCCGCCCGGATCCTGAATGCCATACAGCAACGACGACGGTCCCTTGAGCACTTCGACGCGCTCGGCGGTGGAATTCAGCGCGCGGCCCTGCACCAGCGGCATGCCGTCCTGCATGATCGAACCGTTTCGGTTGTCACCAAAACCCCGCAGCATCACCGCGTCCTGGGTGCTGCCCAAGGTGTTGGCCTGGGTGATGCCACTGATGTTGGTCAGGGCATCGTCGAGGTTGCGCGGCTGTTGATCGCGCATCACCTGGGCCGGTACAACGTTGACAGTCTGTGGGGTTTCCAGCAGCAGGCCGTGGGAACGCATCACCGAACTGGTAGGCGGCGGTTGATAGCTGGTGGTATCCGAGGCCAGGGCGGCACCGTTGATGGTGGTGGCGCCGAGGTTCAGCGCGCCGTCGGTGGGCAGCGGTTCCAGGGCCAGGGTGCGGGCGTCGATCTGGCGGAAGGTGAAGCCGGAATTACCCAGCAGGCGTTGCA